>CAZEOW010000045.1:3002-8125 GCA_964514005.1 uncultured Nautiliales bacterium | reverse complement strand
ATCATTGCTACTTTTTTACTTTTAATAATATTTAAATCACAATCTTTATCATAATAAATATTAAGTGACATAAAAACTCCTTTTTTTTGAAATTATAACAAATTATTTGATATAATAAAGCAAATTTAAAAGAGAGGTAAGGATGAAGAAAATTATTTTTTTTCTAATAGGAATTATTGTTTTTGCAAGTGAAATAGAAGAACTTTTTAAAAATAAAGAATATACAAAAATTTGTAAAAAAAGATGGGATTATATTAACAAATATAAAGATAAAAATGAAAAACTGCTCTCTTTAGTAGCTTATTCATGCTTACAATTTAATTATATAACTCCTGCTTTGGATGTTGCAAAAGCAATGCATATTACAAAAGAAGGAAGAGATAATGCAATATATATATCCACTCTATTTACGATTAAAAAACTTATTATATCTTTAATAAAAGATAATTTAAATATTTCTTATTTGCGACTTCCTATTTTAAAAGATAATTCTTTAGGGAAAGCTTTTTATTTAATTCAAAAAAATGGTTTTAAAAGAGAAGAGAGTAAAATAGTAACAACAGATGGAATTTATACCTATAAACTTTGGCTTTCAAATGATAATAATATAATATTAAGGGTTTATAAAAATAATAAACAAATTAAAATGGAGTATTACTGGTGAGAGTAGAAAGTTTAATAGAAGAGGGAATAGTTAGTAAAGAGGATTAACAAAAGCACTAGCCATTCAAAAACAAAAACCTACATCTCGTTTATTGGATATTTTATTGGAAATAGGGGCTATTTCAAAAGAGAATTATTTGGAATATATGGCTAAAGATTTACATGTTAATTTTGTTAAAGATTTGGATAATGTAAGGCTAAGAGAAATAAAGGTTCCTGTAAAGGTATTAAAGCAGGCAATGGCAGTGCCTATTGAAGTAAAATATAATTATGTAAAAATTGCAGCTGTTAATCCTTTTGACTGGAATGCTCAATCTTTAATGAAAAAATATTTTGCAGATAAAAAGATTGAATTTGTTTTAGCTTTTAAAGATGATATAGAAAAAGTAATAAAAAAAGTTGAAGAGAGAGAAAAGATAAAAACTATTTTGGATGATATAGAAAAAGAGCTTCAAGGAGCAGAGTTACAAGAAGAAGAGTCTGCTGTTATGAGGCTTATTAAATATATAATAGTAAGTGCTATTGAAAGAAAGGCAAGTGATATTCATATTGAAGCAGATGCAGATGAAGGAGAAGTTAGATTAAGGATTTTTGGAACTTTGTATGAATTTCTGGATTTTAATTTAAGTATTCTTAATGCTTTGATTTCAAGAGTAAAACTGTTAGCAAATCTTGATGTTTCTGAAAAGAGAAAACCACAAGATGGAGGTTTTTCTCTTGAGTTTGCTGAAAAGTCTTTTGATTTTAGGGTTTCTACACTGCCTACAATATGGGGTGAAAGTGTTGTTATTAGAATCTTTGATAAAAGTAGTGTATTAAAAAAATTTGATGAAATAGGAATTAATGAAAAAAATTTGCAAATTATAAAAAAAGCAATTTATCAGCCAAATGGTATCTTTTTAGTAACAGGTCCTACAGGTAGTGGTAAATCTACAACACTTTATGCTGCTTTAAATGAATTAAATTCAACTTCAAGAAAAATAATTACAGTTGAAGATCCAGTTGAATATAAGTTAAAAGGTATTCAACAAGTTCAGGTAATGCCTAAAATTGGTATGACATTTGCAACAGCTCTTAGAAGCATATTAAGACAAGATCCAGACATTATAATGGTTGGGGAAATTAGAGACCTTGAAACTTTAGAAATAGCAATAAAAGCTGCATTGACAGGGCATTTAGTTCTTTCAACACTACATACAAACGATGCAGTTTCTACTATTAATAGAATGATAGATATGGGGGCTGATCCTTATATGCTTGGAAACTCATTAATAGGAATAGGGGCTCAAAGACTTGTAAAAACTATCTGTCCTTATTGTAGAATTCCTCATAAACCAGAAGATGTTTTATTAGAAAATATTAAGTCTATTTTACCAAAGGGAGCGACATTTTATACAGGTGCAGGGTGTGAAAAGTGTAATATGACCGGTTTTGCAGGAAGAACTGTAATTTCTGAAGCATTTTTAATTGATGATACGCTAGAGAGTATGATAGCACATAAAAAAGAGAAATCTGAAATTTTAAGATATTTAAAAACAAAAGATTACAGAACAATGTTTTATGATGGACTTTTAAAAGCTTTAAGAGGTATTACTACATTAGAAGAAGTTTATAGGATGGTGAGATTATGAGGTATTATAAAATTACTTTTATGTATAAGGGCAAAACAGAAAATGTAAAAATTAAGGCTCCTTCAAAAGCTGAAGCGATTACAGATAGTAAAAAATATGGTAAAGGAATGGTTGTAAAAGTAGAAGAGATTCCTATGCCAATAGAAGAACAAGTTAAAGTTTTTTCCGAAATTTTTAAAACTTCCATATTTAGACAAAATATGAATATGCCTGCTTTTATATCAGCTATTAGACAGTTAACCGTTCTTATAAAAGCTGGAATTTCTCTTAAAGACTCTTTAGAAGATATTGCATCTAATACTCATGATCCTTTTGTTAAAAAAATTTTTGAATCTGCAGCTATAGCGGTAGATAGCGGTAAAAGTTTATCAGATGTTTTTATGAAATATGAAACTTATGTAGGTGGACTTGGGCTTGCAATGGTAAGATTGGGAGAACAAACAGGAGATTTAGTAGCAGCACTTGAGAGACTTGCAGATATGTATGAAAAGATGTATGAAAATAGAAGAAAAATGATAAAAGCTCTTCGTTATCCTATAATTACTATGCTTGCTATTATAGGAGCTTTTACTTTCTTAATTTTAGTAGTAGTTCCAAAGTTTAAATCTATTTTTGATCAACTTCATACAGAATTACCTCTGCCTACAAAAATACTTCTTGCAATTCAACATGCTTTTGCAAATTATGGAGTGTTTATTTTACTTGGTATAATTTTTGCCATTGTTTTAGTTATATTTTTATATCGGATTTCAGAGGATTTTAAATATAAAATTGATGGGCTTTTATTAAAGACCTATTTAGTTAATAAAATTATAGAGTATTCTACACTTTCTAGATTTTTATCTACTTTGTCTGCTCTTTTAAAAAGTGGTATTGCATTAGTGGAGGCATTAAGAATTAGTGAGGATATTGTTACAAATAAGGTTATAAAAGAAAAAGTCCAAAATGTTGTAAAAGGAGTAAACCAAGGAAGGAGTTTTTCAGAAGTTTTAGCAGAACAGCAACTTTTAAACTTTGTTGCAATTAGAATGATTAGTGCAGGAGAAGAGACAGGGGAACTTGATGATATGTTTAAGAGTGCAGCCGATTATTATGAAGATAAGTTTCAGGATATTATAGAAAATATGCAAGCGGCAATTGAACCTATTATGATGATTGTAATAGGAGCTTTAGTATTATTACTTGCTCTTGGTATATTTATGCCAATGTGGAATATGGCAAGTGCCGCTAAGAATCTTTAGTTTTTATTTTATAGGTTTTATACTCTTCTTCACAACTTTTAAGCTCTTTTTTGAGTTTATCATATTCTCTTTTTATGTTAACTCCAGCAGCAGCTACTCCCCAGAAAACTCCAAGCCATAAAAGCCATGAAGCGTGAAATGTATTTTTCATCCATATACCAAGTCCTATACCCATAAGTATTGCTACAACAACAGAAATGCCAAGAGAGAGTTTTTCTGCTCCCTCTATGGTTTTTCCTAATTTTCCTTTTTGTGTCATTTAAATTTCTTTTACGATTTTTTCATAAGTATTGATAGTTGCATTAATATCCTCATTACTCATAGGAGTACAGATAAATCCTGTCTCATACGCACTAGGTGCGAAATAAAATCCTTCTTTTAGCATTTTATTGTGGAATTTTGCATATCTTTGTATGTCGCTTTTATTCACATCATCAAAGTTTTTAGGTTTATTAGGATTAAAGAAAAATCCAAACATACTACCAACTACATTATAAGTAAAATTGATACTATTTTCTTTTGAAACTCTATCAAATCCTTCCATTAAGTTTTTCGCTTTTTCTTCAAGTTTTTTATAAATTTCAGGATTTTCTTTTAGTTTTTTAATCATAGCAAGTCCTGCACTCATAGCTACAGGATTTCCGCTAAGAGTTCCCGCTTGATACACAGGACCTACCGGACTTAATTTTTCCATTATCTCTTTTTTACCAGCAAATGCCCCAACAGGCATTCCCCCTCCTATTACTTTTCCAAATGTCACCATATCTGCTTCTATACCGTAAATATCATAACTTCCTCTAAGACTAGCTCTAAATCCACTCATTACTTCATCAAAAATCAAAACAGCTCCATAATGGTTGCAAAGTTCTCTAAGTTCACCTAAAAATTCTTTCTCAGCTGGAACTAGACTCATATTTCCAGCAATCGGTTCGATTATTACACAACCCACATCACCTTTTTCAAAACACTCTTTAACCGAATTAATATCATTATATTTTGCAAGAAGAGTATGTTTTGTAAAATCTGCAGGAACCCCAGGAGAGCTTGGTACTCCAAATGTAGCTGCACCGCTTCCAGCACTAACTAAAAGTGAATCGCTATGCCCATGATAGCACCCTTCAAATTTTATAATATCATCTTTACCCGTAAATCCTCTAGCAAGCCTAATAGCACTCATTGTAGCTTCAGTTCCGCTATTTACAAATCTGATTAAATCTAAATGAGGAAACATCTCAAGCACTTCTTTTGCCAAATCAACTTCTACTTTTGTAGGAGCTCCAAAACTTACTCCTTTTTTTACCGCTTGGATGATTGCTTCTTCTATATCATTATCGCAATGTCCAAAAATTAAAGGTCCCCAACTCTGAATAAAATCAAGATACTTTTTCCCATCAATATCCCAAATATAAGCACCTTTGCCTTTTTCTATAAAAGGAGGTTCTCCTCCTACACTTTTAAAAGCTCTTACGGGTGAATTTACACCTCCTACTATATATTTTTGTGCTTCTTGAAAAATACTCATTTTTTCTCCCTTTTTTGTTACAATTATACAAAAAAAAGGGTATCTAATGAAAATAGATATAAATTT
>CAZEOW010000045.1:0-2902 GCA_964514005.1 uncultured Nautiliales bacterium | reverse complement strand
AGATTAACTCCTCTTAATCTTCCAAAATTAGGAAAAGATGATATAGTAAAACTTTGTTATTCAGTTTTAAATGAAAAACAAAAAGCTCATTTAGAGGAAAATTTAGAACTCGATTTTTCTTTTGAAATTCCAAAAGTAGCAAGATTTAGGGCGAACTACTATTATGAAAGAGAAAACCTTGCGGCAGTATTCAGAATTATTCCAGAAGCACCTCCTACTCTTGAAGATATCCATGCTCCTTTAGTATTTAAAGAACTCATTAAAAAAGAAAAAGGTCTTATTCTTGTAACAGGACCTACAGGAAGTGGTAAATCGACTACTCTTGCGGCAATGATTAATGAAATTAATGAAAGGTATCATAAACATATTATTACTATAGAAGATCCGGTAGAGTTTGTTCATGAGCATAAGAGATCTTTAATTTCTCAAAGAGAAGTGGGAAGAGATACTTATTCATTTGTAAATGCTTTAAAATCAGCCCTAAGGGAAGACCCGGATGTTATCTTAATTGGTGAAATGAGGGATAAAGAAACAATTTCAGCTGCTTTGACAGCTGCTGAAACAGGTCACTTAGTATTTGGAACGCTTCATACTAATAGTGCTGTTCAAACTATTAATAGGATTGTAAATGTTTTCCCTTCTAACGAACAAGATCAAATTAGAACACAGCTTTCAATGGCTCTTTTAGCTGTTATTTCTCAATCTCTTTTACCAAGATTGGGAGGAGGTAGAAGGGTTGCCGCACATGAAATTATGATTAATAATCCGGCAATTTCTAACTTAGTTAGAGAAAATAAAATTGCTCAAATTTATTCTCAAATGCAATTAAATCAAGGGGTAACAGGAATGCAGACGATGAATCAGGTATTATCTGATTTAGTTAGAAGACATACTATAGATAAAGATATAGCTCTTGCTTACTCTACTAAGAGTGAAGAACTTAGAAAATTAATAGGACTTCAATAATGAAGGAGACTCTTGTCTCTTCTTATAATTATTCTCTTCCAGAAGAGTTAATAGCAAAGTATCCTGTAACGCCAAGAGATAGTGCTAAACTTTTAGTTTATGATAGAAAAAAAGATAAAATAATTCATACACTTTTTAGAAATATACTTGATTTTACAAAAGATAAAAGATTTATTTTTAACAATACAAAAGTTATAAAAGCAAGAATTTATGGTAAAAAGAAGACAGGTGGAAAAATAGAGTTACTTCTCAATAGACCTTTTGGTGAAAATTTTTTAGTATATATTCGAGGTAAAGTAAAAGTAGGGAGTGAACTGTTTTTTGATAATAGTTTAAAAGCAGTAGTAGTTGAACTTTTAGATGATGGTAGTAGAATAGTTGAGTTTTATAAAGATAATAAAAAAATAACCTTTTTAGAACTTGTAAAAGTTTTAGAAGAAATAGGGCATATTCCTTTGCCTCCATATATAAAAAGAGAAGATGAAAAAATAGATGAAATAGAGTATCAAACAGTTTTTGCTAAAAAAGAAGGAGCTGTTGCTGCACCAACAGCAAGTCTACATTTTACGCCTGAGCTTTTAGAAAAAATAAAAAAGAAAGCTTATCTTACTCTTCATGTAGGAGCTGGGACTTTTAAACCGGTAGAAGTAGAAGATATAAGAGAGCATATAATGCATAGCGAATTTTTTGAAATTCCAAAAAATACTGCAAAAATTCTTGATAGCAATGAAGAAATAGTAGCGGTTGGAACAACAGTTACAAGAACAATTGAATATTATGCAAGAACTAAAAAGCTCTCAGGTGAATGTGATTTATTTTTAAATCCTTTAAATCCTCCTATTAGAGTTAATCATTTACTTACTAATTTTCATTTGCCAAAATCTACTCTTATTATGTTAGTTGCATCTTTTATAGGTAGAAAAAACACTCTTGCTATTTATCAGGAAGCAATTAATAATAGATATAGATTTTATAGCTATGGAGATGCTATGCTTATTATATAACCTCAAAGGAGGTTATTTAGTAATAGTATCTAATGCTCTTTGAAGTAACTCTCCATGATAAAGTTCTTGTCTTGATATAAATAGTAAAAAGTCGCTTAACTCTTTATTTCCAATTTTTTCAGCTAATATTAAACATTGTTTTTCTGCTTCCATTTCTTCTTCTATATTTTCTTTTAAAAACTCTACAACTCCTATATTTTTATATTTATCATGAGGAATATTTTTTGGTAGTGTTAATACCCCCATTTGGCTTGCAAGATCTGCAAATCTTTTTAAATGATAAATACTATCATATGCTAAGTCTGTAAATGCTGAGTTTGCATCACTTTTATCAGAATGAACTTTTAAATAGCTATAAATTGTAATTAGTTCATACTCTTTAAAGGTCTCTTCCATTAAGAAAAATATAAGTGCTGCTTTTGCGTTTTCTTCAAGTTCTACTCCCGGTAATTCTCTTTTATCATTAAATGCTGTAATTTCAGCCTCTAAATCAATGTTTTTTAATTGAGATAGAAAATATTCATCATCACTTTTTAGTCTATTTATAGTAGGATTATCTTGTGTGTATTTTTTTAGATTTTCTTCAAGGTCTATTTTTAATATTTCAATTAAGTCTGCTTCATTATCTACTTTTATTTTTGCAATCTCTTTTTCACTAAAGTCCATATCAAAATCTATCCCAGCTTTACTTGCATCAGTCATTGCCCAAACCATATGTCTATATTTAAACATTGCTATATCTTCTAACATCTTTTTTACATAATTATCTTTTACCATTACAGAAGCATATATAAATTTAATAAAGCTTTCGTGTTGAAATCTAATTAATTCTTTCATATCTTCTCCTTTTTTGATTTATTATATCTAAAGAAGAGAAAAAAAAATTGATTTATGTCAATTTTTGTGATTTAAGATATATTTTATCGCATTTT
>CAZEOW010000044.1:5174-8133 GCA_964514005.1 uncultured Nautiliales bacterium | reverse complement strand
TGGAAAAAAACAGGAATTATTGCAAATCCTAATTGTTCTACTATTCAAATGGTTATTTCTCTTGCACCACTTCATAAAGAGTTTGGTATTAAAAGAGTAGAAGTAGCAACATATCAAGCAGTTAGTGGAGCAGGTAAAAAGGGTATGGAAGAATTATTTGAGCAAATGAGGGCAATTTTTAACTTTAAACTTGATAAAAAAGTTGAAGAAAGAGAAGTTTTTCCTTGGCAAATTGCTTTAAATGTAATACCTCATATAGATAAGTTTCAAGATAATGGTTTTACAAGAGAAGAGATGAAAATGGTAAATGAAACAAATAAAATTATGCATACAAATTTTGAAATTGCTCCAACATGTGTAAGAGTTCCTGTACTTAGAAGTCATAGTGAAGCGATTACTATTTATTGTGAAAAAGATGTAGATGTAGAAAAAGCAAAAGAAGTTTTAGAAAACTTTGAAGATATAAAAGTAATTGATAATCCAGAAAATAATGAATATCCAATGCCAATTATTGCAACAGATACAGATTATGTATATGTTGGAAGAATTAGAAAAGATTTATTTAATTCAAAAGTATTACATTTCTTTAATGTTGCAGACCAGCTTAGAGTAGGAGCAGCTACAAATGCAGTAAGAATTGCTAAAAAATGGATAGAAATGGAAGGAAAATAATGGAGCAAAGGGGTTTTTTAGAGAGTCTATTTGAAAGTAGTCTATGGAGAGGTAGGCTTATTACAATATTAGCAGTAGTTTTTGGAATGATAGGAGCAATAGTATTATTTTTAGTAGCAAGTTATGATATTATAATGATTGCTAAAAAGACTTATATGTTTTTCTTTACTAACTATCATCCTGAAAATTTTCATGAGATGCTTATTGGAAAAATAATAGGAGCGGTGGATTTATATTTAATTGCGGTTGTTTTATTGATTTTTTCGTTTGGTATATATGAGCTTTTTATAAGTGAAATAGATGATGCGGAAGATAGTGAGGTTGGTGATAAAATTTTAGCTATTCATAGTTTAGATGAATTAAAAGATAAGTTAGGAAAAGTAGTTGTAATGGTTTTAATTGTTGGATTTTTTAAAAGAGTTATGCATATGGATTTTCAAACACCCCTTGAGATGCTTTATCTTGCAGGTAGTATTTTAGCTTTGGCATTGGCGTTATATTATATGCATAAGGGTGAGCATTAATGAAATATATTTTTGGTCCTGTAGCTTCAAGACGATTTGGTATAAGTCTTGGAGTGGACCTCTCTCCTGACAAAAAAAGATGTAATTTTGATTGTATTTATTGTGAGCTTGAAAAATCAAAGCCTGTAAATATATATGATAATCCTCCTTTAGTAGAAGATGTTTTAAAAGATATTAAAAATGCTATAGATAGATTTGAGTTTGATTTTTTAACTATTACTAGTAATGGAGAGCCTACTTTATATCCTTATTTAAGTGAACTTATTGAAAAGATTAATAAAATTAAATCTTTTAAGACACTTATTCTTAGTAATTCTTCTACAATAATGAAAAAAGAAATTCAATTAGCACTTAGAAGTTTAGATGTTGTTAAACTCTCTTTAGATGCAGTTAGTCCTAATATTTTTAAAAAAATAGATAGGCCTTATAAAGGTATTGATATTAATGAAATTATAAAAGGTATGAAAGAATTTAGAGAACTTTTTGAAAATGAACTTATTATAGAGATTTTAGTAGTAAAAGGAATAAATGACAAAAAAGAAGAGTTTAAAAAAATAAATGAAGTTTTAAAAGAGATAAAACCAAATAGAGTAGATATTTCTACAATAGATAGACCTCCTGCTTATAATGTAGAAGGTGTAAGTATAGAAAAACTTTTTGAATTATCACAATTTATAGAAAATCAAAATATATTTATTCCTACAAGAAATAATTTATCTTTTAAAATTGAAGACTTAACAAAAGAAGAATTATTAGAGACATTAAAAAAAAGACCGTTTACAAAAAGTGACATAGAAAATCTATTTAGTGAAAACACTCAAAGGATATTTAATGATTTGTTAAAAGAGAATATGATTGAAAAGGTAAAAGTAGGTGGGGTTACTTTTTATAGGAGCTTATTATGAAAGAACTTTTAAAAGTTGTAAGAATTCTTTTTGCAATAGATGTTGGTATAGTAATGTTTTGCTATTTAGAAGATAATATGAAATGGTTTTTAAATACTCAGGTTGCTTTTTTTAGTGTTAGCTTTATAGTTCTTGGAAGTTTTGTGGGATATTCAAATTTAGTCAGAAAAAATTTAGAAGAAGGAAATGTTGGAGAAGATATTTTAAAGAAATATGAAGATCCTTATAATATGGATGATGAAGAAGATGAAATAAAATATAAAAAAGTAGAAAAAAAGTTAAAATGGTATGAAGCTTTATTTGTATCTTTTAAAGGTGGATTAAACCTTTTGAGAATTAGTGGGTATGCTTTTTTAATTATAGGGTTTATTTGGCTTAATAAAATAAAGATGTTTGATTATTTAAGTTTTTTATTTGGAATTAGTGTAGTTCCGGTTGCTGCTTTAATTTATTTGTATTCAACAAAAAAGATTAAAGAGTAGTTTTATAGGCTTTATAACTACTAAAGAATGTAAAAAAGGTTAAAGTAGTTGTAAATAAAACTAAAAGAGGAATTACTATAAGAGATATGTCTGGATGAAATTGAATAGTAGGGAATATTACTATGATATAAAAGATTGCTACTATTGTGTAAATAGAAAAATTGATTATACTCCATATAAAATATATTTTGAAATACTCTAAATTAAAACTATTTACCCAAAATTTAAAATCTATTAAAGATGAAATAATAGCAAAAAAACTCTCTTTAAAAGTCTCTTTATCAAGAGCTTCTCCTAATTTTCCTAAAAAAATATATGAATAAAACATTAAATAAATACTAAAAAAGCCAAGCATCATTTGAGTTAATATATTTGA
>CAZEOW010000044.1:0-5074 GCA_964514005.1 uncultured Nautiliales bacterium | reverse complement strand
AATCCCATATTGATATATAAAAGTTTTTCTAGAAAAAATGACATTATACTAATTACAGGAAGAGCTTGAAGAATAGTTAATATTGAAAAGATTGCAACTATAAAGCTAGTTTTTTTTATATCTTTTAAACTTAAAAAAGTATACTTAAAGATTTCTTTCATCAATATCCCTTTTTGATAAAATTCTATCAAAAAAGGCTTAATTTGTGTGCTATTTTGGGATATATAGGAAATATTAATGAAAGTAGATTTAAAAAAGCTTTAAATTTAATGTCTCATAGAGGGAAAGATTTTCAAAATATATTAAAAACTAATTTTGGAATTTTTGGATTTAATAGACTTGAGATTGAAGAGAGTATAAATAATCAGCCACTATTTAAAGATAATGTAGTTGTTATGTTTAATGGAGAAATTTATAATTATAAAGATTTAATCAAACGCTTTAAGTTAAATGCAAATGATGAAATTGAAGTATTGTTTTGTATGTGGAAAAGGTTTGGAGTTGATTTTGTAAAATATTTAGATGGAATGTTTGCAATTGCTATTTTTGATAAGAAACTTTATTTATTTAGAGATATTTTTGGCAAAAAACCTCTTTATTTTACTTCAAATGCTTTTGCAAGTGAAATAAAAGCACTTTTAGAATTTACTTCTAAAAAGTTGAATTTAATGGCTGTAAGCGAATTTTTTATGTATAACTCCTCTTTGGCTGTAAATACAATGTTTGAAGGAGTTTATAAACTTCCTGCTGGTTGTTATTTTGATGGAGAAATTAAAAGGTATTATGATTTTGAGTATTTTCCTAAAGAGGAAATAGATGAATCAAAAATAGAAGGGTTACTTTTTAAAAGTATTAATAAAAGATTTCATGGTAAAGTTGAGATTGGTAGTTTACTAAGTGGAGGAGTTGATAGCTCTTTAATAGCAGCTTTAGTTTCTAAAAATAGAAAATTAAAAACTTTTAGTATTGGATATAGAGGATACGAAAATTATGATGAAAGAAAATTTGCAAGAATTGTGGCAAATCATTTAAAAACAGAACATTACGAAATAGAATTTACAAAAAAAGATTTTTTTGATGAATTTGAGAATGTATTATTTTTTATGGACGAAGTAAAAGGAGATAGTAGTTATTTTGCAGCTTATTTTTTGGCAAAAAATATTCCTTTAAAAGTTGTATTTTCAGGAGAAGGGAGCGATGAACTATTTTTAGGTTATAAAAGATATAGTGAATACTTAGGATTTTTAAATTCTTTTTTACCAAATAAAAGATGGTTGAAAAAATATCTTGAAAGATATCCAGAAGATGTAAAAGAGTGGGAACTTTTTAGAAGATTTTTTGCAGATGAAGATGTATTTAGAGGTATTAATGAAATATTTTATCAAAGACAAGTAAATAAATTAATAAAAAAATCTTTTAAAGTAGATTATAAAAGGTATATAAAAAAATGGGGAAGTTTTGGACTTACTTATTTTGATTTAAAAGTATGGCTTTTAGAAGTTTTAATGATGAAACTTGATAAAATGTTTATGTCAAATACAATTGAAGCAAGAACTCCTTTTTTGGATAAAGAGTTAGTTGAGTATGTTTTTTCATTAAAAGGTATGCCAAAAAATAAGGAAATAATTAAGAATATTGCTATTAAATATTTGCCTAAAGAGATAGTATATAGAAGAAAAAAAGGTTTTATTATTCCTTTTTACGAATGGTTAAAAGAAGAAAATGAGCTAAAAAGAATTGTAGATATTAATAGGAAGTCTAAACTTTTTAATGAAGAGTATGTTAAAGAGATTATAAAAAGTGGTCATAAAAGATATAAACAACATATTTGGCATTTATATGTATTTAGTAGATGGTTTGAAAAAAATTTCTTATGATATAATTTTGAAAAAAAGGTAAAAAATGAGATTTTTTGTTTTGTTTGTAATAGCAGTTTTAGGTTTTTCTCAAGATATTATTTTAGAAAAGGTAAATGGCAGTATTGGATATATTAATAAAAGTATTCAAAAAGGAAGAAGTGGTTATGTCATTTGCCCTTTTGATAAAAAAGAGATAATTTGTGCAAAAGTGATATTTTTTGGAAATAAGGTTAAATTTGAAAATTACGATGAATTGAAAAATAATGCATTTGCTTTGCCAATTGTAACACCTAAGGCAAAAGATAAAATTATTTTAAATAATTATAAAAGGATTTTAATTATTGCTCCTACTCAAGAATTGTATCTGAAAATAAAAGATATGTATAAAAATAAAACAGTTATTCATCCTGATTTGTTGTATGTGTATTTAGATGGAGAAATTAGTAAAGAAGGGTTAGAAGAGTTTGCTAAGATTATGAATATAGATGAATATATTTTTGTTTTAGATAAAATATATGAAGTTGATGCAAATAGCTTTTATGCTATTAAAACTTTTTCAAAAGTTAACACTCCTTATAAATTTATTTTTTATAATAGCTATAAAAAAGGTAAAACTAGTAAAAATATGATAAAAGAATATAAAAGCTTTATAAAGGATTAAGATGGATAAGCAACATATAAAAGCTTTAAGAGAAATTGTAGGAGAAAATGATATAAAAGTAGATAAAGCTCATTTAAGAGCTTATTCTTATGATGCAACAAAAGAGAGATACGAACCAGATGCTGTAGTGTTTCCCGAAAATGAAGAAGAAGTTAGTAAAATATTAAAATATTGTAATGATAATAAAATTGCAATTATTCCAAGAGGAGCTGGTAGTGGGTTTACAGGTGGTGCATTACCTGTAAATGGAGGAATTGTTCTTGCAATGGAAAAATATATGAATAAAATTTTAGAGATAGATGAAAAAGATATGGTTGCTGTAGTTCAACCTGGAGTTGTTAATGCTCATCTTCAAAGAGAAGTTGAAAAAAGGGGGCTTTTTTATCCTCCAGACCCAGCAAGTATGGACTATTCTACAATAGGTGGGAATGTAAGTGAAAATGCAGGAGGAATGAGAGCTGCAAAATATGGACTTACTAAAGATTATGTAATGAGTTTAAAAGCAGTTTTACCAAATGGAGATATTATTAGGGCTGGAAAAAGAACAATAAAAGATGTAGCGGGATATAATGTGGCTGGTATTTTAATAGCAAGTGAAGGGACTTTAGCAGTAATTACTGAAATTACCTTAAAACTTTTACCAAAACCAAAATTAAAAAAGACATATATGGGAATTTTTAAACACGTAGAAGATGCAATGAATGCTGTTTATAAGTCTTTAGCTAAAGGTGCTATGCCTGTAGCTATGGAGTTTATGGATAGTTTAGTTGTTAAGGCTCTAAGAGAAAAACTTAATGTAGATTTGCCAGATTGGGCAGGGGCTTTATTAATTGGAGATGTTGATGGTAATACTCAAGAAGAGATTGATTATCAGTTAAATATTTTAAAATCTTCATTTAAAGAAGAAGGGGCAAAAGAATTTAGAATAGCTCAAAATGAAGAAGAATCAAAAGAGATTTGGTTTGCAAGAAGAAATGCATCACCTGCTATTACTATTTATGGAAGTAAAAAATTAAATGAAGATATTTCAGTACCAAGAAGTAAACTTCCTGAAGCATTAAATGGTATATATAAAATAGGTGAGAAATATGGAGTATTAATTCCTTGTTTTGGACATGCAGGAGATGGAAATATTCATGTGAATGTAATGGTTGATGGAAGCAATGAAGATGAATTAAAAAGAGGTTATCAAGCTGTAGAAGAAGTTTTTAAATATGTAGTCTCTTTAGGAGGAACGTTAAGTGGAGAGCATGGTATAGGACTTAGTAAAGCACCATTTATGAAAATTGCATTTAGCGATGCAGAACTTGAGTTATTTAGAAGAATAAAAAAAGCTTTTGATCCGAATGGAATTTTAAATCCAGGGAAAATGGGGTTATGAGAATTTGTACTTTTAATGTAAACTCCATAAGAAGTAGATTAGAAATAGTAAGAAATTTAATTGATGAATATAATATTGATATCTTATGTATGCAAGAGATAAAAGTTGAAAATGATAAATTTCCTTTGATAAAAGATGATTTAAATTGTGTAGTAAATGGGGAAAAAAGATATAATGGAGTTGCTATTTGCTCTTTTTTTCCTATAGAAAAATATCTTGTTCTTGATGATATTAAAGAAGCTAGATTTATTTATGCATTAATTGATGATATTCATATTATTAATGTGTATGTTCCACTTGGTGATAATTATGCTGAGAGATTTGAGTTTAAAATGTATTTTTATGAGAAGCTTTTTGATTTTTTAAAGCGTTTTGACTTAAAAAAAGATAAAGTCTTATTGTGTGGAGATATGAATGTAGCTCACACTGATTTAGATGTATGGGATCCTAAAGAGTGGGAAGGAGAGGTTACTTTTTTACCTGAAGAAAAATCAATAATAGATAGAATATTATCGTTTGGATTTATTGATGTAATAAGAGAAAAGTTTAAGGATAAGAAAATTTTTACTTTTTATGATTATAGAGGTGCAAAAGTTTATAAAAATGAAGGTTTAAGACTTGATTATATATTTTTATCTCCTAAATTACATAAACATTTTGTAGATGTAGAAATTTTAACTTCAGTTAGAAAAAAAAGAAAACCGACTCCCTCTGATCATGTGCCGGTTATAGTGGAAATAGATTAAACTCTATCTCTTAAGTTAAGTTCAGTAATAACTTCAAGATACTTTTTATGATCTTTTTTCTTTAAGTATCTCATAAGTCTTTTTCTTTGACCAACAAGTTTTAATAAACCAAGTCTACTTGAATGATCTTTTTTGTGTTTTTGTAAATGTTCGTTAATTTGATTGATTCTTTCAGTTAAAAGTGCTATTTGCACTGCTGGACTTCCAGTATCATTTTCATTATTTCCGAATTTAGCGATAATTTCTCTTTTTTTCGCCGAATCCAAAGCCATGATTGCCTCCTGATTGGTAAATTTAGATTGAAAGTATATCTATATTTTATAAAAAAAGCAAATTAGTTAGTTTTAGGCACTGACCGAATAATATTATTTGTTACTTTTTAAATTAAGATTAACAAAGAAAAGCTCATCTATTATCAAGCCACTCA
>CAZEOW010000043.1:0-8263 GCA_964514005.1 uncultured Nautiliales bacterium | reverse complement strand
CTATTTTTATAAAATAAAGTTAAATCATTTACCATCACCTAATAGATTAAAAGAAATAGAATATACTTTAAATAGTTTACCTTATATAAAAAGGGTGCTTACATATCAATCATCTCAAACAAAAATTTATAATTTATTGCTTTTAATAAAAATAATTACCAATTCATTTATGATAATAAGCACTATAATAGGATTTATGCTTATAATAAAACAGCTTGAAGTATGGAAATTAGAACATAACGAAAGAATGTATATAATGGAATTGTTTGGAGCACCTTTTTGGTTTAGAGGATTGGCACTTTTTAAAATAGCGATTATTGATTCTATTATTTCAATTAATATTACTTTAGTTACTATTGGATTGATTACGCATTTAAATATATTTGAAACTATAATTAAAGATCTCAATATAAATTTTGAAGTTGATTATTTAAATGAAGTAGGATTTTTAAGTTTAGTTTGTTTAGCAATATCTGTTTTTTCATCTATTATGGTTGTGAGGAGTAAAAAAGAGTTAAATACTCCTCTTTGAGGTGCTTTTAGATTTTAAGGAGAATTGAATGAAAATGTTGATAATCCTATTTCCTTTTTTGCTTTTTGCTTCAATTCAATCTGCTCAAAAGGATTTAAAAAATACAACCCTTCAGATTAAAAGAATGAATCAAAAACTCTATTTTTTAGCAAAAAAAATAATTAATCAGCAAAAAGTTATAAAAAAATTGGATTTAAAAATTAGAGAATTGAAAAAGAGTAATAATAAATTAAAAACTGAACTTCAAAAATCAAGTAAAGTATTTCAGCAATTAACAATAAATGCAACTCTTTTAAATAATAAAAAAGAGAAGATTGAAAATGAGATAATACATTTTATATCTCAAAATTATTATTTAGATACAAAAGAGAACTCTTCCTTAAAAGATTTAATATTTACTGAATTAAATGAAGAGATATTAAAACAGTATTCAAATAAAATTCAGGCCTTTTTAGGGGATTATAAAAAAATTAATTCGATTCTTCAAGTAACAAATCAAAAAATTAGAGCTATTTTAAAACAGAAATCTTTATTGGATAAAAAAACACAAGAACTTAATAAATTAAAAAATCAAAAACTTCTTGAACTTGAAAATTTAAAAAGAAAAAAAGAGCTATACTATTTAAAACTTTCTAAAATGAAAAAGAGACAACAACAGATTAGAAAAAAATTAAAAGATTTAAAAATCTTAAAACGAACAAATAATATTAAAGTAAAAAAAGTAGGTTCTTCATATCTAAGACCAAAAGTTACAGTATATAAAGGAAAAAAGACAATACCTCCTGTATATGGAAAAGTAATAAAACATTTTGGAAGTTATATAGACCCTATATATAAAATAAAAATTTATAATGATTCTATTACAATTCAAACAAAACCAAACTCTTTAGTTAAGTCTATTTTATCTGGAAGAGTTGTGTATATAGGAGAGAGTGAAGGGAAAAATATAGTTTTTATAAAGCACAAGCATAATTTATTTAGTATATATGCAAATTTAATTAAAGTTTCTCCAATTTTAAAAAAAGGGAGTTATATAAAAAAGGGGCAGATTGTAGGAAGAGTAAAAAATTCATTGGAGTTTGAAGTAACTTATAAAGATATGGCAATAGACCCTCTTGAAGTTATTAACTTAAAATAATTTTGATACAATACTTTTTTAAAAAGGGGCTTTATGAAAAGAGTAAAAAATAGAATCCTTATTAAGTTTTCTGGAGAAGCTTTAGCGGGTGAGAATAATTTTGGTATTGATACTCAAGTTTTAAAATTTCTTGCTGATGAGATTAAATCTGTAATGAATAGTGGATATGAAATTGCTATAGTAATAGGGGGCGGAAACTTTATAAGAGGAGTTAGTGCGGCAAAAGATGGAATTATTAAAAGGACATCTGGAGATTATATGGGAATGCTTGCAACAGTAATAAATGCAGTAGCTATGCAAGAAGCACTTGAATATGATGGGCTTCAAGTAAGAGTTCAAAGTGCAATTAAAATGGAAGAGATTGCAGAAAATTTTATAGTAAGAAAAGCTATAAGACATCTTGAAAAAAAGAGAGTTGTAATTTTTGCAGGCGGAACAGGAAATCCATTTTTTACTACAGATACTGCAGGAGTGTTAAGAGCAAGTGAAATAGGAGCAAATGTTATTATAAAAGCTACAAAAGTTGATGGAATTTATGATAAAGACCCAATAAAGTTTAAAGATGCAAAACTATTAAGAGAAATCTCTTATGAAGAGGCATTAAACGAGAATATAAAAGTAATGGATGATACAGCAATTGCACTTGCAAGAGAAAATAGACTTCCTATAATAGTATGTAATATGTTTAAAAAAGGAAATTTATTAAAAATATTAAATAACGATAAAGATGCTAAATATTCGATAGTAAAATGATATAATTCTAATAAAAAGGAGTGCAATGAGAATTGAGCAGATAAATGCTGAAGCATTAGAGAGAGTAAATTATGATAGATATTTATTATCTCAAGCAATTGCTAAAAGAGTAAATGAACTTTTAAATGGAGATAAACCTTTAATTGAACTTCCTAAAAAGAATATGCAGTTAACTGAAATTGCAATTTATGAAATTGCAAAGGGTGTTTTAAAGGTAAAAGAGATTTGAGAGAGGATTTTTTAGATTTAGTAGAGAGAATTAAAAAAGTTACTTCAACAGAGGAAGCTCAATTTTTGCTTCTTTCTAGAATAGATACTCCCCTTGTAAAAAAAGCTATTAATTTTGCTATAAAGGCTCATCAAAATCAAAAAAGAAAAAGTGGAGAAGATTATGTTATTCATCCTTTGTTAGTAGCTGTTATTACTCACTATTTTAATCCTGAAGAAAAAGTTGTTAGTGCAGCTATTTTACACGATATTGTAGAAGATACCGAATACAGTATTTGGTATATAAAGGATCATTTCTCTGAAGAGGTGGCTAATTTAGTAGAAGGGCTTACAAAAATAGTTGAAATTCGGGATAACTCTCTTGTCCCTTCTACTTCAAATGAAAGATTAACAAAATCTGCTCTTACATTTAGAAAAATGCTTCTTGCTTCAATAGATGATGTTAGGGTATTAGTAATAAAACTGTGTGATAGATTACACAATATGTTAACTCTTGATGCTTTATCTTCTAAAAAGCAAAAAAGAATTGCTGAAGAGACATTAATTGTATATACCCCTATTGCTCATAGATTAGGTATTGCAACTTTAAAAAATATCTTAGAAGATTTATCATTTAAATATCTTCTACCTTTAGAGTATGAAAAAATAGATTTATATATTAAAAAGCATAAAGAAAAGTTTGCCGTTAAATTAAATGAATTTATATCAAAAATAAATTCTCTTTTATTAAAAGAGGGATTAAAAGATTTTGAAATAAAAAGCAGAATAAAGCATTATTACTCTATATTTTTAAAAATGCAAAGAAAAGGGATTTCTATAGAAGAAGTGTTGGATTTACTTGCAGTAAGGATTATAGTAAAAGAACCAATTGAGTGTTATCAAACTTTAGGAATAGTTCATTTAAACTTTAGACCTCTTATTTCCAGATTCAAAGATTATATTGCTATTCCAAAAGAGAATGGATATCAAACTTTACACACAACCGTATATGATGGTAATGCAATTATCGAAACTCAAATTAGAACTTTTGATATGGATAAAAATGCAGAGTTTGGAATTGCTGCTCATTGGAAATATAAATTAAATGCTCAAATGCCAAGTTTAAAATGGTTAAAAGATATGAAGTTTGATGAAAATATTGAAGATTTTTATGAGCTTGCAAAAAATGATCTATTTAGTGAAGATATAGTAGTATACTCTCCTAAATTTGATACTTTTACTCTTCCAAGAGAAGCAACAGCCCTTGATTTTGCCTATATTATTCATACAGATGTAGGTAATAAAGCTGTTGAAGCATATGTAAATAAAGAAAAAGTTCCGCTTTTAAAGACTTTAAAAACAGGAGATATAGTAAAAATTATAACAGGAGATGAGGTAATACCAAGATGCAGTTGGATTAATGCTTTAAAGACTTCTAAAGCTAAATATGAACAAAAAAAACTTTGTAAGAAAAAAGAAGAAGAAATTAATAAAAAATACGCACTTTCTATATTAATGACAATATTTGATTTGAGTGAAATAAAAATAAAAACTTTAATAAAAGCTAATCAGTTTTGTGATAAATTTTCTAAGATAGTTGATGATAAACACTTTTTAAAAGAGATAGTATATAAAATTTATCAAACTATAAAAAGTAAAAATCTTTTATATTTTAAAAATGTAAAACTAAAAGAGTATACTTTTAACAATATTAAGGTCATTTCTAATAAACCTATTCATGATATAAGATTTAATTATTGTTGTCAACCCAAATTTGGAGATAAGATTTTAGGAGTTTTAGATAAAAAAGAAGTTGAAATTCATCATAGATTTTGTAATAATGCTGAAAGTAAAATTAATCAAGCTGTTTTTGTAGAGTGGATAGAAAATAGGCATAATAAATATTTTCTTGTAGTAAATTTACCTAATAAAAAAGGGGTATTGGCAAAATTTATTAATTTGCTTTCTAAATTGAATATTTTTATCCATTCTATTCAGCTTGATGAAAAGAGTAATAATTGTCAGCTTGATATAGAGCTCGATTCTAAAAAATTTGAATCTATTAAAGATAGAATTCAAAAAGAGTATAAAATTATAGAATTCATACCGATAAAGGATGCTTATAATGGATAATAATGAGTTAAGAATTGAAAGAGAATTAAAAATGAAAAAACATCCCGATTTAGATGAGGCAATAGCTGAAATAAAAAGAGGAAGTAGCGAAATTATAGGCCTTGAAGAGATTGAGAAATTAATAAACAGATTTTTACATACAGGTAAAAGATTTACTATAAAAGCGGGATTTGACCCAACCGCTCCGGATTTACATTTAGGGCATACTGTGCTTTTGCAAAAATTAAAAACTTTTCAAAAATATGGAGCAAGAGTTCAATTTTTAATTGGAGATTTTACTGCACAAATTGGTGATCCTACAGGAAAAAGTAAAACAAGAAAAATGCTAACTCCAGAAGAAGTAGCAAAAAATGCTCAAACTTATAAAGAGCAAGTTTTTAAGATATTAGATGAAGAATTAACCGATGTAGTGTTTAATTCTGAGTGGCTAAATGCTTTAGGAGCTTCTGGTATAGTAGAACTTGCTACAACTTATACTGTTGCTAGAATGCTAGAAAGAGATGATTTTGAAAAAAGATATAAATCAAATACACCTATTGCCATTAGTGAATTTCTTTATCCTTTACTTCAAGGTTATGATAGCGTAGTGCTAAAAAGCGATATAGAAATAGGAGGGACTGACCAGAAGTTTAATCTTTTAATGGGGAGACATCTTCAAAAAGTATATAATGTAGGTAAAGAGCAAAGCGTAATTATGATGCCTTTGCTTGTTGGACTTGATGGTGTTAATAAAATGAGTAAATCTCTTGGTAATTATATAGGAATTACAGAAGATGCAAATACTATATTTGCAAAAGTTTTATCAATTAGTGATGAATTAATGTGGGATTGGTATGAGTTATTGAGTGAAAAATCAATTAAAGAGATTGAAGAATTAAAACAAAAAGTAAAAGAAGGCTTAAATCCGAAAATTGTAAAAGAAGCCTTAGCTGTTGAAATTGTTGATAGATTTCACGGTGAAGGTGCTGGAATAAGAGCAAAAGAACATTTCGATAAAATTCATAAACAAGGACAAATTCCAGATGATATACCTGAATTTGAAATTGACCCTTCAAATATCGTAGATGCACTAGTAATAACAAAACTTGCTTCTTCAAAATCGGAAGCAAGACGCCATATAAAAGGTGGAGCTGTTAGAGTAAATCAAGAAAAAATAGATAACCAAAATCTTATGTTAAAAAGTGGAGAGTATATATTACAAATAGGAAAAAGAAAGTTTGCAAAAGCTAAGATAAAATGATAAAAGTTGATATTACATTAAGAGAAATCATTTCAAAACTTCCTTATAAATTTATAGAAATCTTAACCGGTAAACAAGGGGTAAAACTACTTGATACTTCTTTACCTAACGTAAAAGACAAAAGAGCAGATTTATTAGTAGAATTAGAAGATAAAAATATTTTTCATTTAGAATTGCAAACATTTAATGATAAAAATATGCCAATAAGAATGCTTGAATATTATCTTTTAATTAGAGAAAAGTATAAAACAAATAAAATAGAGCAGATGGTTTTATTTATCGGAGAAACTTTAAATATGCCAAATTACTTAAATGAAAATAAATTAAGTTTTTCATATACGTTAAAAGATATAAAAGAGATAAATTGTAATGAGCTTATTAACTCCAATGATTTAGAAGATAAAATTTTAGCCGTTTTATGTAAAATTGAGGACGAAAAGAGATATATTAATGCTATAATAGAAGAGATTATAAAATTAGATGAAAACCAAAGAAAAGATTACATAAAAAAACTGTTATCATTAAGTAGATATCGTACAAAAATTAATGAAAAGTTGATTGCAAATATTAAGGAGAAAGTAATGCCTATTACTATTGATTTAAAAAATGATCCTTACTTTAAACAAGGATTACAACAAGGTCTAGAGCAAGGATTACAACAAGGTTTGCAAGAAGGTTTGCAAGAAGGTTTGCAAGAAGGTAAAAAATTGGGATTAAAAAAAGGAATTTTAGTTTTGATAGATTTAGGATTAAAAAAAGAAGATATAGCTAAAAAAATGAATTTAACTATTAATGAAATTGATGAAATTCTAAAGGAAAATAATGAAACCCCTAAAAATTGGTAAACATATAATAAAGCACCCCATTATCCAAGGAGGTATGGGACTTGGTATCAGTTGGGACAGACTTGCTGGAAATGTGAGTAAAGAGGGAGCTCTTGGAGTAATTAGTGCAATAGGAACCGGTTATTATGAAAAAGGAAAATATGCAAAAAAATTAGTAGAAGGAAGACCTCTACTTGAAGAAAATTTCTACTCAAGAGATGCTCTTTTTAAAATAGTTGAAAATGCAAGAAAAATATGCGGTAATGCTCCTCTTGGAGTAAATATATTGTATGCTATTAATGATTACTCAAGAGTTGTAAGAGATGCGTGTGAAGCAGGAGCTGATATAATAATAACAGGAGCCGGCCTTCCTACAGATATGCCTGAATTTACAAAAGATTTTCCAGATGTAGCACTTGTACCTATTGTATCAACTCCAAGAGCTTTTAAAATAATAGCAAAAAGATGGGAAAAGAGATATAAAAAACTTCCTGATGCAGTAATCGTTGAAGGACCTTTAAGTGGAGGGCATCAAGGTTTTAAATATGAAGAATGTTTTAAAGAAGAAAATCAGCTTGAAAAACTAATTCCTCAAGTTAGAGAAGAAGTAGATAAATGGGATAAAAATATACCTGTAATTGCAGCGGGAGGAATATGGGATAGAGAAGATATTAAAAAATTTCTATCTCTTGGAGCTCAAGGTGTTCAAATGGGAACAAGATTTGCCCTTACATATGAATGCGATGCAAGCGATGAATTTAAAAATGTTTTATTAAATGCTAAAAAAGAGGATATTATTTTACTAAAATCGCCTGTTGGGTATCCTGCAAGAGGAGTAAAAACTTCTTTAATTGAAAAAGTGGAAAAGCGAAAAGGTCCCATTATTAAATGTATTTCAAATTGTGTAGTACCGTGTAATAGAGGTGATGAAGCAAGAAAAGTTGGATATTGTATTGCAGATAGACTGGCAGATGCTTATAATGGAGATTTAGATAATGGGCTTTATTTTAGCGGGGCATATGCCTATAGAGCTAATAAGCTTATGTATGTAAAAGATTTAATAAAAGAGTTAATAGAATAATGCGTTTTGCATTAATTATTTTTCTTTTTATTTTCTCTTTTGCATGTGATACATCTTCAATAAATAATGCTTACCAAGATTATTATTCAAATCAGCAAAAGTATATTTCTGCAATATTGAATTCGGATAAAAAATCTCAAATAAAATTTTTAAAAGAACTTATAAAATGCGGAGATTTTTTAAATTTTAATGTTAATGATTATAAAAAAGAGTTAAAAAAACTAACTCAAGTAAAAAAGAAAAAATATCGCTCATTTCCAAAAAAAATACTTCCACAAGTAAGAATTTATAAAACTAATCCATTAAAAATAAAAATTCCAGGAGTATATGTAAAATATTATGTAAAAAAAATTAA
>CAZEOW010000042.1:0-8291 GCA_964514005.1 uncultured Nautiliales bacterium | reverse complement strand
TTTCTCCAAGCTTTTCCAAAATCTATAACAGATTTTATTAAATCACCTTTTCTTTTTTGTAAAAAATCTTCAAACATATCAAAAAGAATAAAAGCATCGGCAGTACTTCCTGCAAATCCCGCTAAAACTTTTCCATTATAAAGAGTTCTTATTTTTGTTGCATTTCCTTTTAAAACTGTATGTCCAAATGTAACTTGACCATCTCCTCCAATTACAGCAACTCCATCTTTTTTATACCCTAAAATAGTAGTAGCTTTAATATCTATCATTACTCACCTTCTACTACTAAATTTAATTTTGCATGAATTCCATGACCAAGTTTTATATCAACTTCATACTCTCCTACTGCTTTTATCTGTTTCATATCTATCTGTTTTTTATCTACTTCTATTCCTTTTTCTTTTAATTTTTCCGCTACTTCTTTATTTGTAATAGCTCCATATAGATGCCCATTTGCACCTAATTTATGTTTTATAATAAGTTTAACAGATTCAATTTTTTGTTTAAAAATATTTAATATTGCTATCTCTTTTTTTAATTCTTCTTCTTTTCTTTTTTGTTCAAGTTCCCACTCTCTTATAGCTTCTTTAGTAGCAAGTTTTGCAAATCTTTTAGGAATTAAGTAATTTCTTGCATATCCATCTTTTGCTTCTTTAATCTCTCCGGCTTTTCCTAAGCCTTTTACATCTTTAATTAAAATTACTTTCATAAAAATCCTTTTTTTTGTTTGCATTTTACTAAAATTTAGCTAAAATAGCAAAAAAAGTATTTTTACAAAGGTGAGACATGGCAATTACACCTATAAATGAAGAAGTTACCTTTGAAGATGCAGGAGTAAAAGGTAGACCAATTATAAGTAAAACAGACTTAAAAGGTAAAATTACCTTTGTAAACTCTGCTTTTGCTAAACTTGCAGGTTATCCAAAAAATGAACTAATAGGAAAACCTCACAATATCATAAGACATCCTGATATGCCAAAAGCAGTGTTTAAAGAGTTATGGGACACTATTGAAAAAAATCAAAAATGGAGAGGATTTGTAAAGAACCTGAGAAAAGATGGAAAATATTACTGGGTAGAAGCGTTTATAGAGCCTGTTTTTGATGAAAACGGAACAAAAATCGGTTATATCAGTGCAAGAAAGGAGGTTTCTAAGGAAGATAAAGAAAAATATGAAAGCATTTACCGCGAAATGAGGGAAAAGGAACTATAATGATAGTTGTCTTTCAAGATAAAAAGCTAATAGGAGTTGGAAAAGAACTCATTAGCATCTTTGATACAGATTTAAATGAATTATCTAAATTAGTCAATTTAATTGAAATGGAAATAGCAACTTTAAAAAATGAAAATGTAACAATTAAAAACGAAATCCTTACATTTAAAAAATTAGATATTATATCTACTAAAGATTTAGAAATATTTGAAGTTATGAAAATATCTTCTATAAAAGAAGAGCTCTCCCAATCGCCTGAAGAAATAAAACAATTTCAAGAATTAGAAGAAGCAATTTCAGCTATAGAAATAGAACCTAAAACTCCTTCTATTCAACCAGAACCTATTGAAGAAATTCCTCTTGAAATTAAACCAAAAATAGAGCCTACTTTACCAGAACCTGAAAAATCATTAGAAATAGAACCAAAAGAAGTTTTAGAAGAAATTAAAACTGCACCTTTAACTGAAGAAATTTCTCTTGAAATTAGACCAGAAGAGAAAACTATTCCTCAAAAAGAGGAGAAAAAAACCTCTCAACAGCTAGAATTAACAATAGCAGAGGCTCCTTCTATTCAAATAGAATTTGAGGATGAATTTGAAGAAATAAAAAGGGAATTGTCTGTTCCAATTGATGAATTTAATAAAAAAGTTGAGGAAGAATTAAAAAAAGCTGCTCAAGAATTAGGAGTAGATGAAGAGATGACTTTTGAACTTTATAAAGATTTACTTCAACAAATTAAAGATGAAAAAGATGTAATATACAGAAACTTGAATCTAAAAAATTACGAAGAATTACATAAAAGTTATCACAAATTAAAAGGAGCGGCTCTTAATTTAAGATTATCAACAATTGCTTTAATTTTAAAAAATTTAGATGAACTATCAAAAAAAGAGGAAGATATTAAAACTTTAGAAGAGTTTACAAACAAACTTTATGAATTTTTAGAAAGAAAACCTTCTCAAGAGGTTAAAAAAGAAGTAAATATTCCAGAATATGTTAAAATGTTAATTATTCAAATAATTAACGATTATTTAGAAAATCAAAATGAACTTCAATTTCACAAAGATAAAAGATATATAGAAAATATCTTAAATATAAAAATAAAATCTATTGAAGACTTAAAAAATCTTATTAAAGGTGGATAAAATGAAAAAGTTATTGGCTATAATTTTACTAAGTTTTTCCTTTGCACAGGCTGATTTATATTTTAGTGCTTTTCAAAAGGTAATAAAAGGAAAAAGGCTGTTACACAAAGACCCCAAAAGGGCAAATATAGAATTTATTGAAGCTGCCGGTTATTTAAAACAGCTTATTAATAATTCAATAGAAGTAAACAAGCCTAATGCAAATGCATTAAAGTTGTTAGGAGAGATGTATCTAAAAGGGTGGGGAATAGAACAAAATTATCAAGAAGCTGAAAAGTTGTTATGTGCTGCTGCAAATTACGGTAATTTACAGGCACAAAAACTTATAAAAAGAAACAATTTCATTTGCACAAAAATTTCACTTAAGGAGCTTAAACAATGAAAATGTCATTAACAAAATTATTAGCACTGGCTATATGGTTACCGTCTATTATCTTAATGTCACTTAGCGGTTTTTTCTTGTATGAAAACTTTAACAAATACTCAAATACTAATAAATCTGTGAAGTATTTGGAATTAACTAAAAAATTAGAAGATATGTTAGTTGCCCTTGGTCAAGAAAGAGGTACAACATCTATATACGCTGTATCAAAAGGTAAATATCCTAACTCTACAAAAATCGTTGCTCAAAAAAGACTCAATTTCAATAATGCCATAAGAGCATACAAAAAATTCTTAAAAGAAAATCCTGAATTTTTATCTCAAACAAAACTAGTTGATACTTTAGTTGCAAAACTGCCATTTGTTAGAAAAAAAATTGACTCTTTTCAAGAAAATTATATAAAAGGAGATTTCTTTAAATATTATACAGTTCTTGAAAATGCACTTTTAAATTTAGAATCAAAAATATTAAATAAATTCCCTGCAGCTATTAAAGCAGATTATGAATTAAAACTGTCATTACAAAAAATTGTTGCATACTCAGGTATCACAAGAGGATTTGGTTCTTATTATATTACTGCAGATACACCAATGAGTGAAGATGAGTATAAAAATGTTTTATTGAAATATTATCACGATTCAAATATCCTTTTAACAAAAGTTATAAACAATCTTCAAATTCAAAAAATGTATATATCTAATGAATTTATAAAAAATGAAGATCAAATTAAAAATGCTATTTTTTATATTCAACAAGCAAATATGGAATATTATTTAAATGGAGACTTTAATGGTTATCCAATCGATGCATTAGGATATTTCAAACTCTTTACAGATAGAATTACATATTTTAAAAAGACAACTGCTTATTTAAATGATAAAATTAATAAAGAGCTTGAAACAATTATTTCAAATGCTACCCAAACTATGAATATTAATGTTGTTATTTTTATAATTGCAATTATTATTGGTTTACTTGGAATTATTGTAAATAGATTTATGGTAAATCATATTAAAACAATGTCTCATCTAATCTCTTCACTTACTCCAATTGTTGGAGAGGAAATTAGAGTTGATGTTAGTACAACAAAAGGAATTGATCAAGCTTTAAATATTGTGGAACAAGCTATAAAAGTAACACAAGAAGCTATTAAAAAATCTGAAGAAGCAACAAAAGCTAAATCTCTATTCCTTGCAAATATGTCTCATGAAATTAGAACACCTCTAAATGGTATTTTAGGATTCTTAGAATTACTTGAAACAACTGAACTTACAGAAGAACAACAAGATTATATTAATACAATTTCTCAAAGTGCTAAAAACTTACTTCAAATCGTTAACAATATTTTAGATGTTTCAAAAATTGAAAGTAATAAAGTTACTCTTGAAATTATTGATTTTAAAGCTCTTGATGAATTTGAAAGTACAATTGAACTATTTGCAACTCCTACATCTCAAAAAGGAATTGAACTTGTAACTCAAATATCTCCTGATATTCCTCAAGTAATTAAAGGAGATATTTTAAAAATTAAAGAAATTTTGACAAATCTACTAAGTAATGCAGTAAAATTTACTCATAAAGGTGGAACAATCAAAGTAAAAATTCAAAATAGAGGTATTGAAAACAATCAAGTAAAACTCTATTTTGAAATTACAGATACTGGTATTGGTATGACAGAAGAGCAAAAGAAAAAAGTATTTGAAGCATTCACTCAAGCTGATGAATCAGTAACAAGAAAATACGGAGGAACAGGGCTTGGACTTACTATTGTTAAATCTTATATTGAAATGATGGGTGGAGAAATTGAAGTTGAAAGTGAAATTAATAGAGGTACCACATTTAAATTTGAAATACCTTTTGAAGTAATAAATGGTACTCCTAAATATACTAAAAATCTATTTTCTAATAAAACTTTAGCTGTACTTAATACTCAAAGAAGATCTTTAAGAATAGATACTACACTTGAATACTTTAATTTCTTTGGAGTAAATAAAATAGGATTTAATACAATTGAAGAAATAGAACATATTAAAGAAAAAGAAAAAATTGATGGAATTGTAATTTTCTATGATGAATCTGATAAATCTTTACTTGAAGATATCATTAATCTTAAAACTCCTTTAATTTTTGTAACATCTTATCCAAGAAAAGAAGAAGTGTCTAAATTTAATTATACTTCAGCAATATTTGACCCTAATCTGCCATCAAAAGTTGTCAATGCAATAGATGCTTTAAAAGAAGAACAAACTGTTAAAAGAAGAAGTGCTAGAAAACAAGCTCATAAAGAGATTTACAATCTAAAAGTATTAATTGCAGAAGATAACCCAATTAACCAAAAATTATTACAAACAACACTAAAAACACTTGGAATAGAAAGTGATATAGCTCAAAACGGACTTGAAGCGTTTAATAAATATACAATGAATCCTGAAAAATACGATGCAATATTTACAGATATACAAATGCCTGTAATGGATGGAGTTGAAGCTACTTATGAAATTTTAGAATTTGAAAAAGAAGAAGAAATTCCACATACTCCTATTATTGCAGTTACAGCAAATGTATTAAAAGGAGACAGAGAAAAATTCCTTGGTGCTGGAATGGATGATTATATTTCTAAACCAATTAATAAAGAAGAATTACTAAAAGTATTAGAAAAAGTATCAGAAGGTGAATATGTAAAAAATTATGAAGAATCTACTGAAGAAGAAAAAGAGATAATTGAACAAGAAAATTCATCTGAAGAAGAGATTCTTCCTGTAATTGAAGAACCAAAAGTTGAAGAACCAAAAGTTGAAGAACCAAAAGTTGAAGAACCAAAAGTTGAAGAACCAAAAGTTGACAGCAATCTTTACATATTAGCTTCTAACAGTGAATTTTTAATTAAATATATAGAAAATGCACTTAATGATACTCCTATAAAAATAGTAGGAAATTTAAAAGATTTATTAATGACATTCCATTCAACTATAGATAAAGATGTTATAATTTTAATTGAAGAAGAGTTTGATGGAGAAGATATTGATAAAGTTATTTCTAATTTAAAACAAGCATCTAAAAAAGCTAAAGTATATACAATATTAGCTCAAAAAGAACACTCTTTAGCAGATGGAAATATAAATGATTTACAACCAGAAAACATCTTAAAAACATTAAAAGGATAATAGATGTCTAAAAAAATATTAGTAGTAGATGATGATGCTATAAATAGAAAATTATTAATAAAAATTTTGGAGAGAAAAGGATTTAAATCAATAGAGGCTTCAAACGGAGTTGAAGCTCTTGAAATATTAAAAAAAGAGCCAATAGATATTGTGTTGCTTGATATAGTAATGCCTGTAATGAATGGACTTGAATTATTACAAGAATTAAGAAAGCACCCTAAATTTGTAGGATTGCCTGTGATAATTTTAACAACAGACGATTCTAAAAAAAATGAAGCAGAAGTGCTTGGAGCAAGTGATTTTATTACAAAACCGGTTTCACCTGTTCAAGTATTAGATAAAATAGGAGAGTATATTTAATATACTCTCAACTCATTATAAAGACTATCCCTTTGAATAGGGATAAAACCTGCATCTTTTATTCTATATACTAAATCTTCTAAATTCAGTCCATTTTGTGATAATGCTCCAGCAGAAGATTGAATAGACTCTTTTTCTATAGTTCCATCCATATCATCTGCGCCATACTCTTGAGCAACTAACGCAAGATTTAAAGTAAAAGTAGGCCAATAAGCTTTTATATGAGGAATATTATCTAAAATAATTCTACTAATTGCAACAGTCTTTAAAATTTCATTCCCACTCAAAAAATCTTTTACATTTAAAAAATTATTTTTTCTCTGATATACAAGAGGGATAAATGCATTAAAACCATTAGTTTCATCTTGCAATTTTTTTAATCTTAACATATGATCAATTCGATGATTTTGATTTTCTATGTGACCAAAAAGCATTGTAGCATTACTTTTTTTGCCTCTCTTATGCCAAAGTTTATGAATTTTTAACCAATTTTCACTGCTAACTTTTCCTTTACAAATTTTATTTCTTATAGTTTCATCAAAAATTTCAGCTCCTCCACCCGGCATAGAATCTACTCCAGCTTCTATCATATCATCTAAAACTTCTTCATAACTTTTATTACTCAATTTACTTAAAAAATTAACCTCAGCTGCTGTAAAAGCTTTTATATGAATTGGAATATTTTTTCTTATCTCTTTTACAATATTCATATAATAATCATACCCTACCTTAGGATTATGAGCTGAGACTATATGAACTTCTGTTGCACCTTTTTTATAAGCATTTATAGCAATTTCTACACACTCTTCAATAGTAAGAGTATAAGAATTTGGATTTTTTCTATGAGCAGAAAAAGCACAAAATTTACAAACATCTTTACAAATATTAGTAGGATTTATATGCCTATTAATATTAAAATATACTTTATTTTGAAACTTTTTTACTCTAATTTCTTTAGCTATTAAAGCAAGTTCAAATAAAGGCACATCATATAATTTATAAAAATCCATAGTAAGCCTTTTTTTGTGTTAAAATAACATAAAAGGAGCGAAAATGCAACTTCAAGAAATAATATATTCAACAGAAAATGATTTTGAAATAGCCACAGCCATAAAAAAAGAGATAAAAAACTATTTAAATTCAATATCAATAGAAGGTGGAAAAGACTTTTTTGTAAAACATACAAAAAAAATGGATGAATTTATCACTCTAATATACAAATATATCATAAAAAAAACTTTTCATAATTATGCTCCATCTTTTAATACAATTCCTATATCAATAATAGCCCTTGGAAGTTATGGAAGAGAACAATTATCTATCTACTCTGATATAGACATTATGATAGTATATAAAAATATAAAAGGCTACAATGTTAAAGAAATAGTAGAAAATTTTATAACAATGTTATGGGATTTAGGATTAAAAATTGGACATAGAGTTCATGAAATAAAAGATTTATTTATAGCAAGCAATGAAGATATTACAATAAAAACTGCTATATTAGAAAGTAGATTTATTTTTGGAAGTAAGTTTTTATGGTATGAAATAGAAGATGAACTAAATAAAATAAGAAATTACAATAAAAAAGAATATATACTAGCTAAATATCAAGAAATGTTAAATAGACATAAAAAATACCCTATTTCAATGGAACCAAATATAAAAGAAGGATTTGGTGGAATAAGAGATGCTAATACCCTATTTTGGATAAACAAAGTTATATTTAATTACCCAAATAATTCTTATTTAGTTCCTAAATTCGCAAATGAAGAAGAGTTTAAAGAATATAGAAGTTCTTTAGAATTTTTATTTAAAGTAAGAGTATTTTTACATTTAGTAGCTAAAAAGAAAATAGATAAAGTATTAATTGAATATCAAAGAGAAATTGCTCTAAAACTTGGATTTACAGATTCTATAAGATTAAAAGCAGAGAGAAAATTTATAAAAGAACTTTTAAAAGCTTTATGGACAATAAATAGATTCACACACATAACTATTAAAAAAATTATAAAGCCATTTTTATAT
>CAZEOW010000041.1:2089-8753 GCA_964514005.1 uncultured Nautiliales bacterium | reverse complement strand
TTTTATTAAATATATTACCTTTATTCTTCTATATACTCTTACATCTTTCTCTTTTTCTTAACAACTCCTCTAATTCTTCTACACTCTCTTTTATTAATCCCTTATTTAATTTTCTTCCCATATTGAAATTATATACTATTTATTTGGGCTTTGGTATAAAAAATTTGCCCTCCTGTTGAAGGCATCTAATTAGTACCCCATATTGACATTAAATGCTTATTAAGTTAAAATTCAAGTAAAAAAGGAGGATAATATCAATAAGGGGTCTCTTGAATAAGCTACTTTTTCCACATACCCTCAATATCCTTCAAATTTTTCAAAAAAGGAATTTATATGCAAGATAATCTTATTGGCTATAAAATAGATAATGATATTATAGATTTACAAACAGCTGAAGCTAAAAATATAAAAGGCGAACCTATATATTTTGATAATTCCAAAGAAGCACTTGAAATTATAAGACATTCAGCAGCCCACTTAATGGCTCAAGCTATAAAAGAATTGTATCCAGATACAAAATTTTATGTAGGTCCTGTAATAGAAAATGGATTTTATTACGATGTAAAAACTCAAACTCCTATTACTGAAAAAGATTTAAAAACAATAGAAAAAAAAATGAAATCTCTTGCAAAGAAAAAATTTGATATTACAAGATATGAACTTTCAAAACAAGAAGCAAGAGAAAAATTTAAAGATGACGAATTAAAACAAGCAGTTTTAGATATGATAGATTCAGATATTGTATCTATTTATAAACAAGGAGATTTTGAAGATTTATGTAGAGGGCCTCATCTACCAAACACTAAATATTTACAAAATGTAAAATTACAAAAGATATCTGGAGCTTATTTAGGGGGAGATAGCAAGAATGAAATGTTAACAAGAATTTATGGAACTGCATTTGCAACAAAAGAGGCTCTGCAAGAGTATCTAAAAATGCTAGAAGAAGCTCAAAAGAGAGATCATAGAAAACTTGGAACAGAACTTGAATTATGGATGTTTGATGAAGAAATTGGAGCAGGAATGCCTATTTGGCTTCCAAAAGGAGCTCTTTTAAGAAGTAATCTTGAAAAACTTTTATATTCAGCTCATATTCAAAGACATTATTTACCAGTAAGAGGACCGGAACTACTTAGAAGTCATATGTGGAAAATTTCAGGACACTACTACAACTATAAAGAAAATATGTACTTTACAGAAATTGAACATGATGATCCTAACAAAGAACCTGAAGAATATGGTATTAAACCTATGAACTGCTTATCTCATGTAAAAATATTTGCACACAAAGTAAGAAGTTATAAAGAATTGCCTCTTAGATTTTTTGAGTTTGGAACAGTTCATAGACATGAAAAAAGCGGTGTTTTACATGGACTTTTAAGAGTAAGAGAGTTTACTCAAGATGATGCTCATATATTTTGTAGACCAGACCAAATAGAAGAAGAAGTAATAAGCGTTTTAAAATTTGTAGATTCTATTATGGAAAGATTTGGATTTAATTATGAAATGGAAATTTCTACAAGACCTGAAAAATCTATAGGAAGTGATGAAATTTGGGATAAAGCAACTAACGCTTTAAAAGGAGCTCTTAATAAACTTAATAGAAACTATGGAATAGATGAAGGTGGCGGTGCTTTTTATGGTCCTAAAATAGACATTAAAATAACTGATGCAATTGGTAGAAAATGGCAATGTGGAACAATCCAAGTAGATTTTAATTTACCTGAGAGATTTGATATAAATTATATAGATGAAAATAATCAAAAAGTAAGACCGGTAATGATTCATAGAGCAATTATTGGTAGTTTTGAAAGATTTATAGCAATTCTAACGGAACATTATGCAGGAGAATTTCCTACTTTTATAGCACCAATAAAAGCTATTTTTGTACCTATAGCTGAAAAACACATCTCTTATGCAAAAGAGATTCAAGAAGAATTATTAAAATACGATATTAATACAGAAATTTTTGCAAGCAATGATTCTCTTAATAAAAGAATTAGAAATGCTGAAAAACAAAAAGTTGGTTTTGTAGTAATTATTGGCGATGAGGAGGTTGAAAATAATATAGTTGCAATTAGAGACAGAAAAAAACGTGAACAATATAAATTAACAAAAGGAGAATTTGTGGAAATGATAAAAAAACTTAGCGAGGTAAAACTATGAGTAAAAAAGAACAAAAAACATTAATTAATGAAGAAATAGTAGATTTTACAGATAGAGTAAGATTAGTAAATAATAATGAAGAACCAAAAATTGTAGATTCTCAAAAAGCTCTTGAGATAGCTTATAATCAAGGGTTAGATTTAGTATTAGTAGCTCCAAATGCTAACCCACCAGTTGCAAAAGCAATGGATTATGGAAAATATAAATATGAACAAGAAAAAAAGAAAAAAGAAGCTAAGAAAAAACAAGTAAAAATTGAAGTAAAAGAGATTAAATTTACATCAAAAATCCAAGAAAACGATATTAATTATAAAGTAAAACATGCAAGAGAGTTTTTAGAAAAAGGAAAACATGTAAAACTAAGAGTATTTTTAAGAGGAAGAGAGCTAGCAACACCTGAAAAAGGATTTGAAGTAATAAATAAAGTATGGGAAATGCTAAAAGATGTAGCAGAAAAACAAGGCGAACCTAATTTAGAAGGTAATTACATTAATTTACTTGTAGTTCCTCCTAAAAAAAAGAAATAGATAACTTTTCTTTTTTCACTTTAACTAAACATTTGAAACTTTATAAATTATCCATAAAGCAAATCCTAAAAAAAACATACTAAAAATAGCAGTTACAATACTTCCACTTTCAATATCCATTTTTTCCCTTATTTTAAAGTTTCAGTTAAATTCCACATTGGTAAAAATATTCCTAATGCAAGTGTTACTACAAATCCAGCAATTGCCGCGATTAAAATTGGTTCAATTAAAGATGAAATATTATCAACTAAATATTTATACTTTTCTAAATAATATTTAGAAATTTTTTCTAACATCTTTACTAATGCCCCTGATTCTTCTCCAGCTCCTACCATTTGAATAATCATACTTTCAAATAGTTTTGCATCCTCAAAACCAGACTTAATACTACCTCCTGTTTGAATATTTTGTTTAATAACTTCTAAATGTTTTTTAATATATTCATTTTCAACTATATTAAGAGCAATTTCTATAGCATCTAAGATAGGGATTCCTGAATCTATAAGTCTTTGGAAAACATAAATAAATCTTCCAAGCATAGCTAACTCTATAACTTTTCCTACAATAAAAATTTTTAGAATTAATCTATCCATAAAAAATCTTACTTCATATTTATTAGAGTATAAATAACTGATAATTATAAAAATAATCCCTGCTCCTCCTAAAATATAAATTCCATATGTTTCTAAAGCAGCTTCAAGCCATAGCAAAAATCTAGTAGGTAAAGGTAATTCTGTATGAAGTGAAGCAAACATAGATTTAAATGGAGGAATAACCCACAAAACAACTACTATAAATGCTATAGACATTGCAAAAATAATAAAAATAGGATATCTACTTGCTTTTTTAAGTCTTTTTCTATTATCTAATATTTCATACAAAATAACTGATAAATCCTTTATAGCTTTTGCAATATCTCCCGTCTCTTCTCCTAATCTAATCATAGCTACAGTTAATTTACCAAGCTCTTTTTCAAACTTAGAAAAAGCGTTTGTTAAACTATGTCCCCCTTGAATATCTCTATGAATTGAATTTAAAATATGTTTTAATTTATGATTTTTTATATCATTTTTTACATTTGCAAAAGCAGCATCTACTCCTATTCCAGCTTCAAGCATAACATATAACTGTTCTAAGACTCCTATAAATTCTTCTAAATTTACTTTAGAAAGTTCAAGTTTTTGTAAAAATTCTTTAATAGGATCTGGTTTTTGTATCTCTTCAATATTTTTTAATATTCCAACTCTTTTAGATTTAAATTTTTTTAAAGCTTCAGAATAATTTTTTGCCCTAATAACAATTTCTTTAATTTTTCCACTTGCAATATATTCAATTCTAAAATACATCAACTTTTACAACCCTTAATATTTCTTCTAAAGTAGTAATTCCTCTTTTTAGCTTATACATACCATCTTCTAACATACTAATAAAACCATTTTCTTTTGCTGCTTTGAAAATTTTCACTTTATCTTGAGATGTAGCAATCAAATGTGAAATTTCATTATTTACAACTAAAATTTCACTAATCATTTCTCTACCTAAATAACCGCTAAAATGACACTCTTTACAACCTTTACCTTTAAAAAATTTCATATCTTCTTCTAAAAAAGGCTCAATAAATTTTAGTTCATCTTTTGTAGGAATATACTCTTCTTTACAATAAGGACAAATTCTTCTTACAAGTCTTTGAGCTACCACACCTATTAAAGAATCAGCTACCATATAAGTTTGAGCTCCCATTTGAATCATTCTTGTTATAGAACTTATTGCATCATTTGTATGTAAAGTTGCAAATACTAAGTGACCTGTTAAAGAAGCTTGAATTGAAGCTTCAAGAGTTTCAAAATCCCTCACTTCACCTATCATAATAATATCTGGATCTTGTCTTAAAATATTTCTTAAGACCGCACTGAATGTTAATCCTATTTTTGAATTAATAGGTATTTGTTGAATAAGAGGAATTTCATATTCAACTGGATCTTCAATAGTAATAATCTTTTTATCAATTCCTTTTACTTCATTTAAAGCTGCATATAAAGTTGTAGTCTTTCCACTACCAGTTGGTCCTGTTACAAAAACTATACCATATGGAGATTTAATTAATTTTTCAAATTTTTCAAGATTATATTCACTCATTCCAAGTTCAACCATTCTAAGAAGAATTTTATCTTGATCTAAAATTCTTAAAACTACACTTTCTCCATGTAATGTAGGAGTTGTAGAAACTCTAAAATCATAAACTTTTTCATCATAAACTTTATTAAATCTTCCATCTTGAGGTTTTCTTTTTTCACTAATATCAAGATTAGAGAGAAGTTTAATTTTTGATACTAAAGGATAATAAATATCTTTATCAAAAGAGAATAGTTCCATTAATACCCCATCTGTTCTTGAACGAACAATAAAATTGTATTTTAAGGGTTCTATATGAATATCAGTTGCTCTTTTTTTAACTGCAGTTTGAATAATTAAATCTAAAAGTTCTTCAATAGCACTTATTCCTTCAATTAAACCTACTTTTAACTCTTTTCTTACTTTACTAACTAATGTTTGAGTAGAAATAGCAATTTTTAAACGTTCAATAATAATTTGAATGTCTTTTTTTAAAGCTATAAATACTTTAAGTGTTTTAGGAGACATTTTTTCAATAAGTTCTAAAGAATCATAATCTAAAGGGTCCGCAGTAGCTATATAAAGATACTCTTCATCTTGTTTAAAAGGAACTATTTTATTTTTTTCAATTAAAGCTAGTGGATAAGAAGACATTAAGTCATAATCTATATCTTCTCCATACAAATCCACAAAAGGATGCCCAAGTTGTTGAGATAGAGTTTCAAGAATCTGTTTTTCACTTGCTAATCCAAGCTCAATTAAAATTTCTCCAAGTTTTTTATAATGTCCATCTTCTTTATACTCTTTCTGTTTTTCAAGAGCTTTTTTTAACTCCTCCTCAGTAATAACTCCTTTTTGAATTAATAAATCACCTAACCTAACCTTTTCTTTTATCATCGGAACCACTGCCTTTTAATTAATTTTGAATCTTTATAAGTCTCAATTATCATTTTATCACCATTTTTATAAACTTTATAAGTAAATCCATTATCGTGAATTACGATTTTATTACCTTCTTTTGTAAAAGTTTTATTCTTTATATTCTTAAAAATATAAGATAAAACATAATCTGTCATTGGAAATGAAAAAGCACTAATTGAAATACCATCAAATAGATAAGAATAGAGCAATTTCTTTTCCATAAAAATAGTAGTAAAATAAATAGCATTTTTTCTTCCATAACTTGTATGTTTTAAATTGTTAATAATATAAGGTAAAAGATATAAACTATCTTTTTTTACACATGCAAGCCCTATAATACTCAAAAGTTTTTCATTATTTTTATACTTTTCAATAGTATCAAATTTACAAACTCTATTATAATTTTGATTTAGATAATCTTTTAAAACATCTCCTCTTAAAATAAGCACTCCTAATAAAAAAAACAAAATTTTCCTCATTCTAACTCTCCGATCAATTTTTTTACTTTTTTATCTTTATGATAAGAATAATAAATCTTTAAAATAGACAAAGCCTCATCTTTTTTTCCCATTGCTATTAAAGTTTTTGCAGTAACAATCCATGATTTAGGATTGTCTTTATCTATTAAATTTGCATTTTTTGCCCATTCTAATGCTTTTAAATACTCTTTTTTATTATAATAAAAATTTGCCTTTTGTATACATTCCTTAAAAGATATTTTTCTAGAAGAAATTATCTTTTTAGATTTTATAAAAGTTTTATTTTTTACATTAGAATTTAAAGATGGTATATCTGGCTTAATAAATACATCATCACTCATTTTTTCATTAGAATGTTGATGGAAAAAGCTATCATCAATTATCTGAAAAAGAGTTTCTTTTTTAGTTTCTTTTTTAGTTTCTTTTTTAGTTTCTTTTTTAGTTTCTTTTTTAGTTTCT
>CAZEOW010000041.1:0-1989 GCA_964514005.1 uncultured Nautiliales bacterium | reverse complement strand
TTTTTTACAAATTTAGTATTTTTACCACTTTTTTCACTACTTGAATCTGAAAATAAAATTTTTTTTACACTCCATATAGTTATAATAAGAGAAAAAATAAAAAATACTATTATCAAAATTTTAAAAAAAATAACTCTTACTCTTCTTCTTTTACATCTCTTTTCAAGCTCATAAAAATTCATTTTAAAAGTCCTAATTCTATTGCTGCCATTTCTATTATACACTTATCAATAGTAGTATATTTTAGCACATTTTTTAAAGAAAACTCTAAAAGTAATAAAGATGTAAATACAAATTTTTTAGTAAATCTAAAATTTCCTTTTGTAAAAGAGTAAATTTTTTTTAATGATTTTTCATCAATTAAATTATGTTTATTATGTTTTATAAATTTAGGAAATACATATTTTTTAACTTCTTCAAATTCCATAGAAGGCATATAAATTTTTTGGATATATCTTGACTTAAATTGAGGATAAGAGATAATTTTTTCTCCTTCTTTTTTATGCATACTTAATACTACTTGAACACCTTTATCACTTAAAAGCCTTAAAAACTCTATCATTTCTATACTAAGAAGCTGAGCTTCATCCATAAGCACTATTTTTCCACTAATATCATTATGAATTTCTAAAAACTCTTCTTTTGAAAAGAAAGGGTCAGTTTGTAAAATATATTTTTGAGGATACTCTTTTTGCAATAGTTTTAGCAAAAAGCTCTTTCCACTTCCTGGTTCTCCAAGTAAAAAGAGAATATTAGATTGACTATATATAATATCATCTTTTACTTTCTCAAAACCGCTATACTTATAATAATCATCTAAATTAATTCTATCCTGAAATTCATTAATTAAATCACTTAACATGTAACTCCTCTAATGTTGGTAATTTTCCAAATCCATACTTTTTAACACTAAATTTTTTATTTAAATCTATAATATGTGGTGTAATTACAAAAACAAGTTCTTTTTTTGTTGTAATTTTTTCTTTCGAAGAAAACAGATATTTTATAATAGGAATCTCTTTTAATACGGGTACTCCATTTACCCTTAAAGTATTATCATCGGTAATAAGTCCTCCTAAAATCAGAGTTTCATTATCTCTAAGTTTTACCACACTCATCATAGTATTATCTTGAGTATCTGGTGGCATATCTCTATTTGGATTTGTAAGTTGAGTTGCATCTTTAAAAGAACTTATCCTTGGATTTATACTTAATATAATTTCTTTATTATCACTAATTTGAGGAGTAATATCTAGTAAAACTCCAACAAATCTAGAATCGATTGTATATTGAGTAGTAGAAACTCCATTGTTATTTGTAACCCCTGAAGCATATTTAAAATATATAGTATCTCCTACTCTAATTACAGCTTTTTGATTATTAAGCGTTACTATTTTAGGATTAGAAATTGAATTAACATTTCCATTTTGAGAAAGAAAATTTAAAAGAGCAGTAGTATTTAAAACAGAAGTTTTAAAAATAGAATTGCTTCCTACAACATTTTTAATACTAACAGGCATAGCACTATTTAAAGAAATATTAAAATTAGACCAATTTATCCCTGTTGAGTGAGATTTAGATAACGTTACACTATAAATTTTTACATCAATCAATACTTCTTTATGAAGTCTTGAATTTAAACTATTTATATATTTTTCAACTTCATTTAACTGTTCTTTTGTCCCTGTAACAGTTACAAGCCCAGAGTTTTTATCTATAATAGGTTTTTTATAATCACTATCTACATTTCTTAATATTCTTACTATATTATCCTCTAAATTAGTCCAAAAATCAAAACTATAATTATTAGAAACACTACTTCCTGTTGAATCTACATTAGAACTTCCGCTCATACTATTAGGAATAAAATCTACTTTAAATATCTTAGTTTTATAATAGGAAATAATTAAACTACTATTTCTTAAAGTATAAAAAAGATTTACATTATTAAAAATTGTATCTAATAGTTTTGTTAAATGAACATTCTTT
>CAZEOW010000040.1:0-8754 GCA_964514005.1 uncultured Nautiliales bacterium | reverse complement strand
TGAGAAATAATTCCAACAACTTTTCCTTTTGTAGCATCTTTAATAACATCAAGAACATTTAAAAGAGTATTTAAATCCAAAGTCCCAAATCCTTCGTCTAAAAACATAAATTCTATATTTATATTCTCTTTTACCATATCGCTAAGAGCAAAACTAAGAGCCAAAGAAGTCAAAAACCTCTCTCCTCCACTTAAAGTAGAAATATCCCTTTGCTTATTTGCATAAAATCTATCTACTACTAAAAGTTCTATCTCTTTAAAATTATCTTTTCTTTTTAGAAGATATCTACCTTTTGTAAGCTTTTTAAGATGAATATTTGCTATGGTTAGAAGAGTTTCTATTTGCTTGTTTATTACTATTTTTTTTAGTTTATCCCCATCTTTAGAACCTATCTTTTTATTTAATCTATCTAAAACATCAAGCTCATCTTCTAAAACTTTTTTTTGCTTATTAAGCTTTTCAAATTCTTTTAATTTAATACTTAAATTTTTTATCTCTTCTTTTAAAGATCCCTCTTTTTTTAAAGATACTTCAAGCTCTTTTTTTAGATTTTCAACCTCTTTTTCGTCTACTTCTACATCCATTAAACTCTTTAACTTTTCTTGAATACTCTTTAATTCTCTCTTTTTAAAATCTAAATTTATCTCTTTTTCTTTTTGAAGTTCTTTTATTTTTGCTATTTTTTCTTTCTCTTTTTTTGCTTTTTGTGTAAGATATTCTTTTTTTTCTAAAAGCTCTTTTTTTCTTTGTTCTAATTCTTCTAAATTTTCTTTTATATCAGCAGATAACTCTTTTTGAAGTTCTGTTTTTACTTTAAGATTTTCTTCTATTTTTTCTAATTCTTTTTCTATAGAAAGCTTTTTTAGCGAAAGTTTATTTAGTTTCTCTTTTTTTTCTCTATTTTCTTTTTCTTTTAATTTTAACTCTTCAAAATCTTCTTCTTTATACCCTTTTAAGTCTATATTTTCTAATTCTTCTTTTAGCCTTCGAATATTCTCTTTTAAAGAAGAGAGCATCTTTTCTTTTACTTCAACATCTAAAATAACCTTTTTTAACTCTTCTTTTTGCTGTTTTAATTTATTATATTCTTCTTTAATCTTTTTATTTACTTTTAAATATTTAAAAGGATGATGCAAAGCCCCACACAAAGGACAAGGAGTATTTTCTTTTAATATTTTTCTATCTTCTTCATATTTTAAAATCAATAAATCATCTTCTAAAGAGACTTTTTTTTGCTCTACTTCTGAAAGTTTATTTTCTAAAATGTTTTTGTTTAATTTTTTAAGCTCTTCTAACAAATTATCCTCTTTTTTCTTTTCTCTAAGATAGACTTCTTTTAATTTGAAATAACTATTAAAAATCTCTTCAATCTCATCAAAGTTTTCTACTTCTTCAACAATAGTTTTATTCATCTCTTCTTCTATAAGTTTCAACTCCTTTAATAAGGCATCTTTTTTTTCTTCTAATCCTATAAATTTTTCTAATTCTCTTTTCTTTTTTAAAAACTCTTTCTTTTTATAAATCTTCTTTTCAATATCATTAAATAAATCAAAAAAAACTCTCTCAAACTCTTCTAGTTCTTTTTGATAAACAGGTTCTACCTTTTCTTTTAAAAGATTATCTAAAAACAAAGTAAGCTCATTTATCTCCTTTTCAACTATTTTTTTACTCTCTAAAAATTTATCTTTTTCTCTTTTAACAAACAAAAGAGCCTCTAGTTCTTTTAGTCTTTTCTTTTTATTTTCAATATCTTTTTTAAGAGTATTTAATTCATTCTCTTTTTGAGCTAATTCTTTGTTATCTACTTTTACTAAATTGATTTTTTCTTTTAAGTTTTCAAACTCTACAAGCTTTTCTTTATACTTTTCAAAAACTTTTTTTGAAATTAGCTCATATTTCTTAACATCTAATACTTTTTCTAAAACTTTAGCTTTATCTTTGCTACTTGCTTTTAAAAAAGCATCAAACTCACCTTGAGCTAAAACAATTGCTTTCGTAAAATGTTCAAAATCAAGCTTTAATATTTTTTTTAATTCATCTTGAATATCTTTTTTATCTGCAATTAAAACTCCATTTTTATAAAGATTTCTCTTTGGAGCTTGTATATCTTTTGTCCTTTTTACGCTCCATTCTATTTTATAACTATTTCCTAAATGTTCAAATTCTAACACTATCTCGGCAGATGAAGAGTTTTCATTTAAAAGATATTTAGAGTATTTTAATCTTGCAGTTCTATCAAAAAGAGCCGCTAAAATAGCATCAATAATAGTAGTTTTCCCACTACCTGTAGGACCAGAGATAAGAAAAAGAGAATCAAACCTTTCAAAATCTATTTCAAAATCTTCTAAAGAATTAATATTTTTTAAGCTAAGTCTCTTCAATCTCATTTTCTACCTCTTTTTGAATCTCTAAAAACTTTTCATATTCATCATCTTTTAAAAACTGTTTCATCATCTCTTCAAAAGAGATTACATCTTTTACCTCTTCTTCATAATCAAGTAAAACTTTTACAACCTTTTGCATTTTAAGTTCTTTTAATTTTTCAGGTCCTATAGATTCTTTTAATTCTATTTCAACAAACCCATCAACATCTTTTAATTTCTCTTTTACCTCTTCAAAACTCCCTACAAGCTTTACAAAATTTTTAAATTTAGGAACTTTTATCTCTTCTATATCTAAAGTTTTACTATCTATTATAAAAACTTTTTTTTGATAATCCTCATCAAAAGAGAGCTGTAAAGGAGACCCTGCATATAATACATTTTTTATTTTTTGAGGTCTATGTAAATGTCCCATCAGCACTAAATCAAAATCTTTAAAAATCTCTACCTCAACTCCTTCTATGCCACCTATATAAATATCTCTTTCAGAGCTTCTCTTTGAGTTTAAAACATTCAAATGACCTGTTGCAAATACTCTTTTTCTTTTTGCTTTTTCAAATCCTTCTTGATATATTTGAGATATAGATTTATCTTTTAAAATAGCTTCTCTTAAATAAGAAACAGCAACTAAAGAAAAATCCTCAAAATCAAATACTCTCATATAATCATCAACAGCCCCACTAACTATCTCTACATTTAATACTTTTAAAACCTCTTTAGCACTAAGAAGAGTTTTAAAAGAGTCGTGATTCCCTCCAATAATAATAACTCTTTTAACAACTTTGCTTAAAGATAATAAAAAATCATAATAAAGCTTTAAAGCAGAAGTAGAAGGAAAATAACTATCAAAAATATCTCCACTAATTACAACAATGTCAGCTTTTTTTGCATTTTGTATTAAAAACTCAAAAAGTTTTTTAAACTCTTCTTCTCTATCTATAAGATTTATTGTATGACCAATATGTAAGTCACTTGTAAAAAAAATCTTCATTATCCACCTAAATATTTTTTTATAACTTCTTCATTTCCTAAAAGATTATCTGCTTTATCTTTTAAAACAATCTTTCCATTCTCCATAACATACCCATAATCTGCATTTTTTAAAGCTAAATGAGCGTTTTGTTCAACAAGCAATATAGTAATTCCATCTTTTTTTAACTTTTGAATAATTTCAAAAACATCCATAACTATCTTTGGAGCAAGTCCTAAAGAAGGCTCATCTAATATAAGAAGTTTTGGTTCACTCATTAAAGCTCTTGCAATAGCAAGCATTTGCTGTTCACCACCACTTAAATTCATTCCAAATTGATTTTTTTTATCTTTTAATCTTGGAAAAAGCTCATACATTTTCTCTTTTAAAGAGTCCTTATTTTCTGGATTATTATAAGCTCCTATATCTAAATTTTCATCAACACTTAAATTTATAAAAATCTTTCTACCCTCTGGAACTAAAGCTATACCTTTTTTTACTATTTTATCTGTAGGAAGTTTTGAAATATCACTTTCTAAAAATTCAACTTTTCCTTCTTTTTTTACTAAATTCAAAATAGCATTCAAAGTAGAAGTTTTTCCTGCTCCATTACTACCTACAATAGTTACAATTTCTCCTACCTTTACTTCAAAATCTATACCTCTTACAGCCTCAATTACTCCATATTTAACTTTTAAATCTTTAATTTTAAGCATCAAAGTCTCCTAAATATGCCTTAATAACTTTTTCATCTTTTAGCATATCAACAGGCTTTCCTTCAAAAATAGTTTTTCCATAATCTAATACTAATACTCTATCGCATACTTTTTGCACAAATTTCATATCATGCTCAATTAAAAGAATAGTTAAATCAAACTCTTTTTTTATAATATCTAAAATATTTGCAAGTTCTTCACTCTCTTTTGGATTCATCCCAGCAGCTGGTTCATCTAATAATAACAAAGATGGCTCTGTTGCTAATGCTCTTGCTATTTCTACTTTTCTTTGATTTCCATAACTAAGTGCAGTAGCTTTATAAGAAGCATACTCTTTAAGTCCTAAAATCTCTAAAATCTCAAGTGCTTCTTTTTTAAATTTTTCTTCTTCTTTAAAAAACTTCAAAACTCTAAAAAGTGCTTCAAAAAAATTATAATCTATTTTATTATGAAATCCTATTAATACATTTTCTAGCACACTCATACTAGAAAAAAGCCTTATATTTTGAAATGTTCTTGCTATTCCTTTTTGGACTATTTTATCAGGGCTCATACCTGTAATATCCTCTTTTTTAAAAAAAACTTTTCCACTTGTTGGTTTGTAATTGCCTGTAATAATATTAAAAGCAGTAGTTTTTCCTGCTCCATTTGGACCAATAAGCCCAAATGTCTCTCCTAAAGAAACTGAAAATGATAAGTTATTAATCGCAACTACTCCTCCAAATTTCATAGTAATATTTTTAAGTTCTATCATTTTTTAAGCTCCCAGATCTCTCTATCTCCTAAAAGACCCTTTCTTGCAAAAATCATTATTAAAATTAATAACAAACTAAATACAACCATTCTAAGCCCAGGAACTCCATGGAAAAATAAAAATTCAAAATCTCTATCATCCAGCACTCTTAATACTTCCATACCACCCATTACTAAAAATGTTGCAATTATACTACCACTTATACTACCAAGCCCTCCTAATACAATAATTATAAGAAGTTGAAAAGTTAACATAAAAGTAAATTGATCTGGTGTTATAGAACCTATCGCACTTGCTAAAAGTCCTCCTCCAACTCCTTCAAAAAATGCACTTGTCATAAAAGCAAGAGTTTTAATTTTCATTGTATTTATACCCATAGCAAGTGCTGCATCTTCATCATCTCTTACAGCTTTCATAGCTCGTCCAAACTTTGAATAAACTACATTATAAACTAAAATCACACTAATTAGCGTAATAACACCTATTACCACATAATCTGCAAATCCATCAATACCTGTAATTCCGCTTGAACCATTTGAAATTTCTGGATTGTTAATTAAAATAAATCTAATAATAAGTCCAAATCCTAAAGTCACAATTGCTAAATAATCTCCTCTTACTCTAAATACAGGAAAAGCAAGCATTAAAGCTACAAGTGAAGAGACAATCCCACTAATAATTAAAACTATATAAGGATTTGAAATATGAATAGCAGTAATAATATCAAGAGGTTTTGCAAGAGTAAAAGCATCAAGTTTTTGAGCTGGAGTTAATAACAAAATAGCAGTTACATACGCTCCAATAGCTACAAATCCATTAGGTTCTAAACTAAATTGCCCTGTAACTCCATTTATAAGATTATAACTAATTGCTAAAATTACAAAAATATAAATATTACTAAGAACCATTATAGTATAAAAATCTAAAGAAGTATTTGAGATATACAAAAATGCAAAAAAAGCTAAAGAGATTAAAGCTATTAATGAAAAATATTTTTTTGCACTCATCTAAAACCTTTTTCTCTCAAAATCTATTCCCATAATACCTGTCGGTTTAAAAAGCAATACAAAAATTAATAAAATAAAAGCAAATGCATCTTTATATCCTCCAAGAGAAGGGAAAAATCCGGGAATAATAATTTCAATAAGTCCTAAAATAAATCCTCCTATCACTGCTCCTGTAACGCTTCCAATTCCTCCAACAACAGCAGCCGCAAATGCTTTAAGACCAACCATTAATCCCATATAAGGACTAATACTAGGATACGCTATTGCATAAAATACACCCCCAGTACTTGCTAACATAGCCCCAAGTGCAAATACAAAAGCAATAATCTTATTTGAATCTATTCCCATTAGTTTTACTGTTTGAATATCAAAAGCAAGGGCTCTTATAGCAATACCTATTTTTGTTTTATAAAGAATAAAAAGAATAGATAAAAGCAATAAAATAGTAATAACCGGAACTACCATACTCAAAAACGAAACACTAACTCCTCCAAAATGATACACCTTTGAAAAAAAGTGAGGATAAATAAAAGCTAAAGTATTCTCTCCTAAAAACTGATTTGAAAGTAAATTAAACAAAGACTCTAGAAAAAAAGAGATACCAATTGCAGTAATTAAAAGAGAAATTTTAGGTGCATTTTTATCTAAAAGAGGCTTATAAGCTACTAAATAACTCAAAACTCCAACAAAAGAAGTAAATATTAAAGAAAACAAAAAAGCAACAAAAAAATTTAAATGAAAAACTTCTATAAAAATATATACCAAAAATGCACCTACCATCATAAAATCACCATGGGCAAAATTAATAAGTCTTAAAACTCCATACACCATTGTATAACCTATGGCAATAAGAGCATACATACTTCCTAACGAAAAAGCATTAACAATCTGCTGAATAAAAAACTCCATCTTTACCCTTTACAAACTACTCTGTTTCTACCTCCACTCTTTGCAAGATAAAGCCTATCATCGGCACTTTTAATTAACTCTTCTTTACTTTGAGAAACATACTCCTGTACTAACACTAAAAGTCCTATTAAAGAGTCTTTAATAACCTCTTCATATAATACTTTAGCCTCTTTTTCTAAACCTTCAAGTAAAATCTCCTTTTCTAAAGAAATAGCTAAAGGAAGAGTTAAAAACTCTTTATCTTTTTTATCAAGTTCTTTATTTATAAACACACACAATTTCCCTTTTTCTTTATTTTCTACTATTAATTCTTTTTCAAAAGATGCTCTAGTGCAACTATCTTTTTCAATTTCATAAAATTCTCTTTTATTTATAAAAAATTTACTATTTGCAAAAAGAGGGCTTTTCCCGCAAATTTCTATATATTCAATCTGAGGAAGCTCTTTTTTAATATTTTCAAAAAGATTTCTAATTACTAATTTAAAAGATGAAAGAGAAATTGTATCTTTAAAAAATTTTTTTAATAACTCTTCTGCTTTACTTAATAAAAATACATCACTTTCAAAGTCATCAAATAGATAAAGCCCACAATCTAAATTTTTAAGTTCTTCAAAAACTTTTGGGTAAAAATCTTTTTTCAAAATAGAACCATGTTGAGGAAGAACAATTGAAGCCTTTTCTCTATCTTTTGCTTTTAATTTCCAATTATGCTCATTTACTAATTTTATCAAATATACATAACATTGAAAGGGGTCATTTGGTATTACATAGCCTACCCAAACTATATTTTCCTCTACTTCTATAGGTTTTGAATAATCAAGCATTTTTTACCTTACTAGTTCTTTAAATACAGCTTTATTTCCTTCAATCTCTTTTACTACTGCTGGTTTATCTATTGGATTTCCTGTTTTTGGATCTATTGTAATATCACCTGTTACCGCTTCTATATTTTTAGCCTCTCTAATATTAGTATTTACACACTCTTTTGTTAAATCATTTTTAGCATTACACTCTTTAATAGCATTAAAGATTAAAATATACCCATCAGCTCCTGTTGCTGCAAACGCACTTGGTTTTCTATGATATTTTTCTTCAAATTTTTGAATAAACTCTTTGGAAAGTTTTGTTGGCGGTTTATGATAATCAAAGTGGTCTGTAAATAATACTCCCTCAGCAGCATCTCCTGCAAGTTTTCTCATTAAACTAACATCAGCAAGTCCATCTCCACCCATTACAACCGCTTTAACTCCTGCTGCTCTTAATTGTTTTACAAAAAGTCCTCCCTCTGGAGCATATATAGGAGCATATATAAATTTTGGATTTAATTTTTTAATTTGTGCAATTTGTGCACTAAAATCTTTATCTCCTGTATTTATATGAAGAAGAGCTAATATTTTCCCTTTTTTCTCATAATTTTTTACAAACTCTTTTTCTAGCCCAATAGAATAATCTTGAGCCGAATCAAACAATACAACAGCTGTATTATAATTGTGTTTTAAAGCATAGTTTGCCGCAACTTTTCCTTGAAAATCATCTGTAAAACATGTTCTTGTTACATATTTTGTATTTTTTGTTACATCTGGATTTGTTGCAATTTGAGTAATAGTTGGTGTCTTTGATTTTTCAGCAAATCTTTTTATCGATTTTGCCATACTTGAAGCAAGAGGACCTTCTATTGCAATTACATTATCTTTACTTACAAGTCTTTGATAACCGTTTACATTTTGAACTTTATCAAACTGATTATCAACTATTACAAGTTTTATCTTTTTTCCATCTGGCAAAGTATTGTATTTTTCATAAACTACCTTAATACCATCTAAGGTTTTTTGCCCAAAATTAGCAATTGGCCCTGTTAGTGGTTGCAAAATTCCAACTTTAATCTCTTCTTTTTTTTGACTTTTATTACTACATCCTATAAAAAAAAGACTAATTCCCAATGCAAAAGATAATAATCTTTTCATCTTTCTCCTTTTTTTTTAATAATTATACTAAAAGTGAACCACTCCGACTAAAT
>CAZEOW010000039.1:6147-8954 GCA_964514005.1 uncultured Nautiliales bacterium | reverse complement strand
AGATGGAGTTAGAGAAGATTTAGTAAAATATCAAGAGGTTTTATTTAATATTTTAAATAGAATTTATAAAGAAAATAAAGGTAAAATAAGTGAAGAGGAACTTCAAAGAAGATTAAAAGATGTTGTAAGAGCGGTAAGATATGGAAAAAGCGGATATTTTTGGATAAATGATATGAATTATAAAATGGTAATGCATCCAATAAAACCTGAATATGATGGAAAGGTGTTTATTAAAACTCCAAAAGTGCCATTTGTAGAGCTTGGAGTAAATGCACTTAAAAAATCAAAAAAAGATTATGCTTTTATTAAATATCAATTTTATAACCCTGCAACAAAAAAATATGAATTTAAAGTTTCTTTAGTTAAATTATTTAAGCCTTATAATTGGGTAATAGGAACAGGTGCTTATATTTCGAATATAACGGAAGAAGTTAAAAAAGCAACATTAAAAAATATTAAAGATTTAAGATATGGAAAAAGCGGATATTTTTGGATAAATGATATGAATTATAAAATGGTAATGCATCCAATAAAACCTGAATATGATGGAAAGGTGTTTATTAAAACTCCAAAAGTGCCATTTGTAGAGCTTGGAGTAAATGCACTTAAAAAATCAAAAAAAGATTATGCTTTTATTAAATATCAATTTTATAACCCTGCAAGTGGTAAATATGAAGATAAGTTATCAATAGTAAAACTATTTAAACCGTGGGGATGGGTAATAGGAACGGGAACATACTTAAAAGAGATGAGTAATACATTAAAACAGATAGATAAAATTAAATCTTCTACTCTTCAAGTATTATTTATTAAATTTTTAATAACAGTTGTAATATTAATTAGTGTCTATTTAATAATATCTATTTTTGTTGTAGAAAAATTTATTGTAGCACCTTTAAAAGAGTTTACTTCTATTGTAGAGGACCTTGCAGAAGGTGAAGGTGATTTAACAAAAAGAGTAAATGTCATAAGTGGTGATGAAATAGGATTAGTATCTAAATATATTAATCTGTTTATAGAAAAATTAGAGTATATAATTTCTCATTTAAAACAATTAATTGTAAAAACAAAAACTTCTTCAACAGAACTTATAAAAGTTTCAGAAACAATTGAAGAGAGTATTAAAGTTCAGGCTAAACTTATTGAAAGAAATAGAATTTATACCCATAATATAAAAGATGACTTATCAAAAGCTGAAGAGAGCGTATTTACCGCTACGGAAGATATAAAAAATACTCAAAAAACATTAGAAGAGATGGTAGGCGTGCTTTTAAAAGTAGTAGAAGAGATTAAGTCTGAATCTAATAGTGAGATGGAGCTTGTAGAAAGAGCAAGCGGACTTTCAGATAGAAGTATGCAAATTAAAGATATTTTAAAAATAATAAAAGATATAGCAGACCAGACAAATTTACTTGCTTTAAATGCGGCAATTGAAGCGGCAAGGGCCGGAGAACATGGAAGAGGGTTTGCAGTAGTTGCGGATGAAGTTAGAAAACTTGCCGAAAAAACACAAAAAAGTTTAAGCGAAATTGATGCGGTAGTTTCATTAATTTTACAAGATATTCAAAATATTGAGACTCAAATTCATTCAAATTCTGATAAGGCTTTAAGTATTTCAGGAGTTACTGAAGAGTTGGTAAACAAAGCTGATGAGACAAGGAAATCGCTTAATGATACAATAGAAATTGCTGAACTTGCTACAAAAGAAACTACAAAAATTAATTTTAATGTTAGAAATTTAATGAGTACTTCAGAGAAACTTATTAAACAGTCTAATATAACTCAAGATGTTGGAGATAAATTAAAAGATATTTCAGAGTCTTTAGAAAAAGTTATTGAAGATTTAAATAATGAAACTTCTAAATTTAAAACAGAATGATTATAAGAAAGCTTTTTAAATTTGAAAATGCTCATATTGTTAGAAACTGCACGAGTAGGCGGTGTAGTTTTTCTCTGCATGGGCATAGTTATAAAGTAGAAGTAAAACTTTCTTCTAATTTTCTTGATAATGGTGAAATGGTAATGGATTTTGGGCTTATGAAACTTTATATTAAAGATTTTATAGATAGTTTTGATCATGCTATTACATTATGGGATAAAGATAATAAAGAGTATATTGAATTTGCAAAGAGATTCAGTGAAAGATGGGTAATGCTGCCTGTAAATCCTACAGCTGAGCAATTTAGCAGAGTGTTTTTTTTGATAATTGATAGAATTTTAGAACTTATGGAATTTAACAATGGAGAGAAAGAAGTAAAACTTTACTCCGTTATTGTTCACGAAACGGACACTGGATATGCCGAATGTTTTAGGGATGATGCTTATAATTTTGAGAATATGGGCGAAATTAAATTTGAAGATATTATTTTTAGTGATAGAATAAAAAAAGAGTGGAAAAATGAAGATATGTGGGAGAAAATTTTAAAAAATCAAAAGCTTATTTTGCCTAAAAGAATTTGAAAATTTAGTTAATGTAATATAGGAAAAGTATGAGAAAAAGAGAACTAAAACACTTTCAGTTAGATTTTAAGTAATATACAAAATTAAAAAAAGGGAAGACCCTTTAGAATCTATAAGTAAATGCTGCTGATACTTCTAAGTTATTTTCATCTTTTTTTGTTTTTGCATTTTTTGCAGAAGCTTGAGAAACATATGTGTGAATTTTGAATTTATTAGTATATTTATGATCACATCCTGCTACTACTTCATAATTAAATGCTTTATCTGCTTTTGCAGCTGATATATATGCATTTGTTTTAGCATCTACATTATATCCAGCTTTTGCATATAATGCATAATCATCTGCA
>CAZEOW010000039.1:1239-6047 GCA_964514005.1 uncultured Nautiliales bacterium | reverse complement strand
TCCACCATCTTTTCCTGTTTTAATAAAACCAACTGTTGCATCTGCTCCATTTGAAGCATATTTTGCAGCAATATTGAAGTATGTTTGAGTTTTATCGCTAATAGATTTATCTAATTTAGCAGTTGCAAATTTAACATCTGCACTTACACCTTCTGCTACTTTAGCAGTTGCCATTAATACAATATCATAATTAATTATGTTATTTACTTTAAATGCCCAAGCTTGAGTTTTTAGCATTTCATTTCCAAAAATACCTGCTAAAGCGTATGTGTTATTTCCTTTTACTGGAACTTTATCTGTTAGTACTAGGTCATCAATAGCCGCTGCTACAAAAGTTGCTCCGTTTGCTTTTAGTAATGCAATAGCACCTGCTCCTGTTGGTTCACCTACACCAACTTTTGTTATAGGAGTTGGCACTGGAATTTTACCAAGTAATCCAGTGAAAGTACCATTTGAATATTGTAAGAAGAATTTAACATTTGTTAATTGTTGAAGTTTTCTATTGTGTGATGCATCTCCATTTATATCCCAATTAATTATATAAGCACTTTTGAAAGTAACTGTATCACTTACAGGTACAGCAAATTTAAATAAAGCTTCTGTTAGATATTTTGTTTTGTAATCTGCATTTGAATCAAAATAAGCTTGTAGTTTAGTATACCCAGCTACCTTTACATTTTGAATAGCTTCAGTTAAAGGTTGTGCACTTAAAGTACTTACACTTCCTAAAGCTACTAAAGCTGCTAATGATAATTTTTTTAACATTCTCTCTCCTTTTAAAATATTGTTTTCACACAATTATATCGACAATTTTTCAAAAAATCAAATATCTTTTTGTAATTTTTTAACTTTTTATTAATTTTTTTCATAAAGTGGCATTCCCATTATATTGTATCCACTATCTACAAAATGAATTTCCCCTGTTACTCCACTTGCTAAGTCACTTAATAAGTATAATCCAGAGTTTCCAACCTCATCAATTGTCACATTTTTTCTAAGAGGTGAGTTTTTTTCGTTGTATTTTAAGATTTCGCTAAAATCACCAATTCCACTTGCAGCAAGAGTTTTAATAGGTCCTGCACTTAGAGCATTAATTCTAATTTTTCTCTCTCCTAAATCAACTGCTAAGTATCTTACACTGGCTTCAAGTGCAGCTTTTGCTACACCCATTACATTATAATGAGGTATATATCTAGTAGAACCTAAATAAGTTAAAGTTAAAATACTTGCTCCATCATTTAATACAGGTTCTAACTTTTGAACAACTTCTATTAATGAATAAACACTAATTTCCATTGCAATATTAAAAGCCTCTTTTGTAGTAGAGATAAATTTTCCATCAAGAGCTTCTCTTGGAGCAAAAGCAACTGAATGCACTAAAAAATCAATCTTCCCATAATCTTTCTCAACTGCTTCTTTTAAAGCCTCTATCTCTTCAGGTTTAGTTACATCAAGTGGATAAATATTTTTTACATCAAGTTCTTCAGCTACTTTTTCAACTCTTTTTTTGAGTTTATCGTTTTGATAAGTCAAAATTAAATCAGCACCTTGAGATTTACATGCTTTTGCAATCCCGTATGCAATTGAGCGGTTATTTGCAACACCTATAATAAGTCCCTTTTTTCCTTGCATAATCATTTTATCTCCTTTGCTTTTAATATCATTTGTTTAAAAACTTCAACATCTAAACTTGCACTTCCTACTAAAACACCATCAACGTTTTTTAGTTTTAAAATATTTTCAATATTGTTTAACTTAACACTTCCTCCATATAGAAGTGGGCTTGATGTTAATTCTCTAAGTTTTAAATGAGTTTTTTTAATTTCTTCTTCGCTTGCACTAACTCCAGTTCCGATAGCCCATACAGGCTCATATGCAATAATTAATTTATCATATTCTAAATCAATTCCTTCAAATTGAGCTTTAATATACTCAATAACTTCTTCAATTCCTTTTTTTCTCACTTCTAAAGGCTCCCCAACACAATAGAAAATTTCAAAGCCTTCATTTTTATAAAATTCAAACTTCTTAGCAATAAACTCTTGAGATTCATTAAGAAATCTTCTTTCACTATGTCCTAAAAGAACTCTTTTTATATTAAATTCCCTAAGTTGCTCAAGTCCAATTTCACCAGTAAATGCTCCATTTTTTGCAGGATAAGCGTTTTGAGCTCCAATTAACTCATCTTCAATTAAAGCCGTAAAAGGAGGAAAAACGGCAACTTTTACATTTTCAAAATCTATTTTTTTTAATTCAGTTAAATATTCAATTGTCTCTTTTCTTGTTTTATGCATTTTAAAATTAGCCGCTACTATCATTTTTTCTCCTCATTAATCAATTTCTAATGCTGTAACACCCGGTAATTTTTTCCCTTCAAGTAACTCAAGACTTGCTCCTCCACCTGTAGAAATAAAAGTCATCTCTTCATCATCTCCAGCTCTTTGAACTGCATCTGCAGTATCCCCTCCTCCTACAACTTTTATACCATGACTTCTTGCAATCTCATGAGAGATTTTAAAAGTTCCTCTACTAAATTTATCCATTTCATATACACCCATAGGACCATTCCATAGAATTGTCTGAGCATCCCATAATACTTCCCCAAAAAGTCTAACACTTGCAGGACCTATATCAAGTCCCATCCATCCATTAGGAATTTCTTGATATGTTACATATTTAACCATTGCATCTTCACTAAACTTATCTGCAATAACTATATCAACTGGAAGATAAAATTTAACTCCAAGTCTTTTTGCTTCCGCCATAATTTTTAATGCTTCATCAATTAAATCATCTTCTACTAATGAATTTCCTACATTATACCCCATAGCTTTTAAGAAAGTAAATGCCATTCCTCCACCAATAATCATTTTATCTACTTTTGGTAATAGATTAATTAAAGCTTGTAATTTACCACTTACTTTACTTCCTCCAACAACCGCTACAAAAGGCCTTACAGGCTTTTCAAGAAGCTTATAAAAGAAATTAATCTCTTTTAATAGTAAAAATCCTGCTGCTTTATGTTCTTTATCATAAAATCTTGTAATAGCCTCTACACTTGCATGAGCTCTATGGCTTACTCCAAAAGCATCATTTATATAAAACTCTCCAAATTCAGAAAGTTCTTTTGCAAAATCTTCATCGTTTTTAGTCTCTCTTTTATCAAATCTTACATTTTCAAGCAGTAAAACTTCTCCTTCTTTTAAATCCTCAGCCTTTTGCTTTGCATCAGGACCTACTACATCATTAGCCATAATTACATCTTGTTTTAAAAGATGAGAGAGTCTTTTTGCAACAGGTTTTAGTGAATATTTTTCGTTAAATTCTCCCTTTGGTCGTCCAAGATGACTTGCTATTACAATTTTACATTCGTTATCTAAAAGGTATTTAATAGTAGGAAGAGCCATTCTAATTCTTCTATCATCTGTAATATTTCCAAATTCATCTAAAGGTACATTAAAATCACATCTTAAAAATACCTTACATCCTTTTTTTAACTCTAAATCTTTAGGCGAATTTAGTTTCATACTACTCCTTTTTTCAAAATTATATCTAAAATTTATAAACAAACTTAGCCATTTCTACTAATCTATTAGCATAACCCCACTCATTATCATACCAAGAGAAAATTTTAATTAAATTACAATTAACTTGTGTTAAATCTGGAACAAATATACTACTTTCACTTCTTCCTAACATATCAGAACTTACTCCATAATTCTCATCAATGCCTAAAATATGATTATCCACATAAGATTTAATTACTTCATTGACTTCATCTTTTGAAGTATTTTTTTCTACATACACAACAAAGTCTAACAAAGAAACATTATTAACAGGGACTCTCACACTTCTTCCATCAAGTTTTCCTTTTAAATTAGGAAGAACTTTATAAATAGCTTTTGCAGCTCCTGTAAAGGTAGGAATAATATTGCTTGCTGCAGCTCTACTTCTTCTAAAATCTCTATAATTAGGAGAATCTAACAACTTTTGATCCATTGTATAGCTATGAATAGTAGTAATAAATCCTTCTTTTATACCAAAATGATTATCAATAATTTTGGCAATAGGAGCTAAACAATTTGTGGTACATGAAGCATTTGAAATAATCTTTTCTCCATTATATTTATCTTCGTTTACACCCAAAACAAAAGTTTTACTATCGTCATTTGCAGGTGCAGAAATAATAACTTTTGAAGAATTGTTTAAATAGTGTTTTGTATCTTCTTGTGTTAAAAATTTTCCGCTACACTCTATTACAACATCACTATTAAATTTATTCTCTTTTGGATGAGAAAAATTATGATATTTTACCTTTTTACCTTCTATTATTAAATGATTGTTATCAATTCTAACATCAAGTCTATCTCTTATTGTGTCATTTGCTAAAAGATAAGCTGCCATTTCTATTGGCATAATATCATTAACTTCAAGTTCATAATCTTTATAAGCAATTCTTACAACACTTCTTCCAATTCTTCCCAATCCATTAATTGCTACTTTCAAGTCCTATCCTTTTTAATAAAATTATATGATATAATTAGAAAAAAGGGTAAGTTTTGAGTCCAAATAGAGCAGAAATTATAAAAGCAATTTTAACAAACAATACTTTAAGTGAAGATAAAAAAAGTGAAATAATTGCAGAAATAATGGAAGAATTTCAAAAAACGTATCCCGATTTACAATATCATGCCACAAAAGCTGATGTTAAAGAAACTGAACTTAAATTAGTAAAAGAGATTGAAGATACTAGAAAAGAAATAAAAGAAGTTGAAGCTAAATTAACAAAAGATATAAGAGAAGTTGAA
>CAZEOW010000039.1:0-1139 GCA_964514005.1 uncultured Nautiliales bacterium | reverse complement strand
AAAGAATTAGAGTTAAAACTTACAAAAGATATTAAAGAAGTGAAATTCACTACTCTAAAATGGCAATTTATATTCTGGATAACTCAAATGGGAGCAATTTTAGCTATAATATATAAATTGATAAGATGAAAACAGCAATTTTTGGAGGCAGTTTTGATCCTGTTCATTTAGGACATATTGAACTTGTTAAAAAAGCTTTAAAGTTAAATATTGATAAATTGATAATTATGCCAAATTATTTAAATCCTTTAAAACATAACTTTTCTGCTCCTCCAAAGCTTAGGCTAAAATGGCTAAGAGAAGTTTTTAAAAATATGCAAAATGTTAAAGTTAGCGATTTTGAAATAAATCAAAATAGAGCAGTTTATACAATAGAAACAGTTAAAAAATTCAGACCTACTTATTTTATTATAGGCAGTGATAATTTAAAAACCCTAAATAAATGGAAAAATATAGATACTCTCAAAAATATGGTAGAATTCGTTGTAGCTACAAGAGGTGAAATTGATGAAAATTTACTTCAAAAATATAATATAAAAAAAATTATAAAAGTAGATGTGCCGATTAGTTCTACTGAAATCAGAAACTGTCAGTTTAAATATTTACCAAAAGAGATAGAAAAAGAGATAAAGGAGTTTTATGGACAGAATTGCAAAAATAAAAGAACTACTTGATGAAAAAAAGGCTCTTGATATAATTGATTATAATTTAAAAGATAGCGATTATTTCGTAGATTATGTAATCGTTGCTACAACGATGGCTGATAAACACGCAAAAGCTTTGCTTGATCACTTGAAAAAAACACTAAAACCTTTAGGGGAAGAATTTTTAGGTATAGATGAGAGTGATAATTGGACTCTTATTGATTTAGGAGATATTCTAATTCATTTGATGAGTGAGGAATATAGAGCGAAATATCAAATGGATGAATTTTTAAATAATATGAGAAGAAAAAACTTATAATTTTTTATATCTCTTGATATAGAAAACTTGACATATCTACACTAAAGTAGTATAATTATTTTAGCTAAAAGATATTGTCAAGGAGGATTTATGGAAAAATTATTTGAAAAATTAACAAATCAGATGATGGAATCAATTGAGAGTGGGCTTAGTCTTGCTCTTCATAATAAAAACCC
>CAZEOW010000038.1:0-9018 GCA_964514005.1 uncultured Nautiliales bacterium | reverse complement strand
TTATACCTCTTTTAATTTTACTTTTATTTTTAGATTTAACCCCTCTTCAAAAATCTATAATGGCTGCAAGTTTAATAATAATTTTAATTGCTGAAGCATTAAATACAGCCGTAGAAAACACAGTAGACCTTGTAACTGATAAATGGCACGAACTTGCAAAAAAAGCAAAAGATACAGCAAGTGCAGCGGTACTTTTATCTATTGTTCAGGCAATGATAATTTGGGGAATTAATATCTGGGAACCACTACTTCGACTAATTACTTCGTAATATAACGTCAATTTGATATAAAAATGACATTGCTAAAAAAGTATTTAAATACTTTTTGTTAAATCGAACCCACCTTAATATAGTCAAATTCTCTTATGAAAAGAATTGTAAAATCTTCTTAGAAAGAAACTTTTTACTAAATAAGAGCAGATTATAATCTGCTCTCATATCTTCTAAGCATCCATAATTTTCTAAGGATTTTCTTACGAGTAGCAATTTTTTCTTTTTTGCGTATTTCACTTTGAGGTTCATAGAATCTTCTTTTTCTAACCTCAACTACGATTAGGTTTCTATCAACTTGTCTTTTGAACTTTCTGTAAGCAGATTCGAAATCTTCTCCTTGATGCACTATGATTCCTGGCACTGCTCTCACCACCTTTCATGTTTTTTTTGGATAAAAATTATATTAAGATTTAAAAAAAATTGCAAATCTTTTTGGACCATGGGCTCCAAAAACTAAAAAACTTTCTACATCTGCAGTTTTACTTGGTCCACTTATAAATACACCGGGTGAATTAATTAAATCCATTACATCATGCATTGTGTTAAATATTTTATTTTTATCTAATATAGCTATTACATTTTCACTTAAAAATAACTCTTTTGTATAATCTAAAATCCATACAGCACCATTTTCTGCTACTGCAAATTCTGCTTTTACTTGATAAAAATCTTTAGGAATAGTATCTAAAACTTCTCCTCCAGCTATTTTAAAATTTTTTATAAACTCTTCTATCATGATATAAACCTTTTTTTTGGAATATTAGGCATAGCTTTATATTTGCTCCACTCTTTTATGGCTTGTTTTAAAATAGGCTCAGACGTTAATCTAAGAATTATGCTAAAGAGTTTAAATAATTTGCTTGAATGAAGAGATTTTTCTACTATTTTTTCTGCAATGTTTTCTTCTTTTACATATTTTCTCATATTTATCAATTGTTTACTAAAAGGAATTTTTACAGGGCATACCATTTCACAACTATTACATAAAGTACATGCAAAAGGTAAATCGCTATATTCATTTTTATCTACTAAAGGAGCAAGTAAACTACCAATTGGTCCTGGAATTACATATCTATATGAGTGACCTCCACTTCGTCTAAAAACAGGACAAGTTGTAAGACATGCACTACATCTGATGCACTTTAAAGTCTCTTTAAATTCTGTTTTTAATCTTTCGCTTCTTCCATTATCTACTAAAATTATAACTCTTTTACCATCTTTTTTTTCTCCAAATATTGAAGTGTAAGTTGTAATTTTTTGTCCTGTAGCATTTCTTGCAAGCATTCTTAAAAATACTCCTAAATCTTTCATAGAAGGAACTATTTTTTCTATACCTACACTTATTATATGAAGTTTTGGTAATATTGCTCCAAGGTCTGCATTTCCTTCATTTGTACATACAACAGCAAATCCTTTATCCGCTACTAAAAAATTAGCGCCACTAATTCCAGCATCTGCACTTAAAAATTCTTCTCTTAATAATTCTCTCATTTTATGAGTTAGGTAAGTAGGGTCTGTATTTGTTTCATTTAAAGCTTTAGCTACATCTTCTTTGGTTGTATGAATAGCAGGTAATACTATATGAGAAGGTTTTTCTTTTCTTAACTGAACTATTCTCTCTCCTAAATCTGTATCAATTACTTCTATATTGTTTTTTTCTAAAAATTGATTTAATCCACACTCTTCTGTTAGCATAGATTTTGATTTAACTACTTTTTTTGCTTTTATTTTTTGCAAATATTTTAAAACTATTTCGTTATGTTCTTTTGCATCTTTTGCAAAAATTACTTCTATATTATTTTTTTTAGCATTTTGTATAAATTGTTCAATGTATTCATTCAAAGAATTAATTACATTATCTTTTATTTTAGAGGCTTTTTCTCTTAATTCTTCCCACTCTATTTCTTTTATAGCTTTATCTCTTTTTTTTCTTATATTCCATAAAGCTTCATTATGCTTTTTACCTTTTTGCTTATAAAACTGAATAGCAAGTTCATAATGTTTCAAGGAGAGTCCTTTTTGGAGTATTATAACATATATTATTTGAGGTATTTTAGAGTTTGAAGTGGTGCCTCGGGACGGAATCGAACCGCCGACACAGGGATTTTCAGTCCCTTGCTCTACCGACTGAGCTACCGAGGCAAGCAGTGGAATTATATATAAACTTTCTTAAATCTTGCTTAATTTTTTAAATATCTCTCCTCTTTCTTTATAACTTCTAAATTGGTCTAAACTTGCAGCTGCAGGGGATAAGATAGCTATATCTTTAAACTCTTTTTTTATTTTTTCTACTGCATTTTTAAGTATAAAAGATAGTTCATAATCTATATTATATTTTCTTGCAAATTTCTCAAAAACTTTTATATCTTTTCCTATTAAATATATTTTTACTTTGTAATTTTTTAGCTCTTCAAAAAGAGGAGTTAAATCTTGATTTTTGCTATCTCCTCCTAATATAAGATTTATTTCTTTATTTTTATATCTTTTTAAGGCATTAATAGTAGCATCTACATTTGTTGCTTTACTATCATCAACCCATATTCTATTTAAAGAATCTTTAAACTCTTCTACTTTATGAGGGTCTATTTTAAAATTTTTTAATGAAGCTTCTTTAAAATAGAGAATATAATATACAACTTTTGCTAAAACTTCATCGAGTCTAAAAGGTTCTTTAAAATAGATATTTTTAAAATCAAACTTTTTAATCAATTCATCTGCATTTTTATATGTTATTTTATATGCTTTAGTAGGATAGTTAAAGTTATAAGGCATAATAACTATATCTCTTTCATTCATTCTTTTAAGAGGAGATAATTTTGCTTTTACATAATTTTCAAAACTTCCATGCCATGAAATATGATCTTCTTTAATTGGTAAAATCACAAAAATATTAGGTTTAGCATATTTAGTATAATGAAGCTGAAAACTACTAACCTCTATAACCCATTTTTTATTTGGATTTAATTTTTTTAAAGGAATACCAATATTTCCTCCTATTTCACTATTTTTTAATAAGAAATGTATCATTTGAGTAGTAGTAGTTTTACCATTTGTTCCTGTTATCCATATTTGAAAGTTATTTTTATAACAATAATCAAGTTCGCTTATTAAATTTTTTGCTTTTTTTATAAGAGGATTAAAAGGAGGAATACCTGCTGAAGTGATTTCTAGTGATGATATTTCAGGTTTAAAATATTTTGATGGCATAAGAGTATTTCCATATATATCTTTTTTTATAATTTTAAACTTATCATCAAATATATGCCAATTACCTTCTTTTGCTATCTCTTTTGTAACTATTCCATAACCAAATAGACTTTTCACTTAAGACCTTTTAGAAATTCTCCAATATCTGAATCTACTTTTATATTAATTTGAGGAAATTTTTGAGTATCAAATTTAATTTCTACAAATTTAACTTTTTTATATCTTTTTTTAATTTCTTCTTTTACTTTTATTAAAGTAGAAATTTTATCTACTAAAATCCCTTTTACTTTAGTTGCAAGAAAGATTTTTCCATTAGCATATTTTTTTAGTTTATCTATTGAAATATTTCTATCTTGTGCTACCACTTTTAAGAAATTTTCGTAAGTTGGAAGTAAAAGATTATTTAATAAATATTTTTTATCTTCAAAAGAAACTTTTTTAAATAAAGAAATAGGCTTTTTATATTTTCCAACTGCTATATTATCTTCTTCTACTCCTATTTTTTTAGCAAGTTTTTCTATTACATAATGAGGCATAATTACACCTATACTACCAACTATTGCATTTTTATTAGCTATTAATGGTTTTATAGCACTTGCTATATAATATCCTCCACTTGCTGCCATACTTTCTACATAAACATTTACTTTTTTCTTTTTATTTGCATATTTTAAGAATGAATTAAACTCATCACTTGCACTTGGACTTCCTCCTGGAGTATTGAATATTAGTAAAAATTCTTTGCAGTTTTTGTCTTTTAAAAGTTTTTCCATTTTTGATGTTAGTTTATGTATATACTCTGTTGTAATAGTCTTATTTATGTTTATAACAGCTATATAAGGAGAATGAGGAATAGTTTTTAAAAAGCTTTTTTTTAAAAAAGAAAAGAGTAAAAATATTTCAGCAACTATTAAAAGTATTACTCCTAATAAAACAATTCTTTCTTTTAGGGCTTTTATTTTGTAAATTTTTAATTCTGCTTTTAATTTTTCTTCCATTTTTTTACCTTATTTTTAGTGTGATTAATGCAATTACATTCATAATAAATGCAATTATCCAAAATCTTATCGTAATTTTATTTTCACTCCAACCTAATAACTCAAAATGATGATGTATTGGGGCCATTTTAAAAATTCTTTTTTTTCTTGTTTTATAACTACCAACTTGAAGTATTACAGATACTGTTTCCATAATAAATACAAATCCTATAAATATTAAAAGAATTTCACTTTTTGCTAAAATAGCTAAAAATCCAACAATAGCTCCAAGAGCTAAACTTCCACTATCTCCCATAAATACTTCAGCTGGATTTGCATTAAACCATAAAAATCCAAGAAGTGCTCCTATTAATGAAGCTGTTACAATTGATACATCTCCAACTCCATATTCAAATGGTAAAAATAGGTAAGAGCTAAATTTTATATTTCCTGTTATATATATTAAAATTCCAAGAGAAAATAGTGAAAATATAGTAGGAACCGTTGCTAACCCATCAAGACCATCTGTTAAGTTAATTGCATTACTCATTCCTACTATAACAAAAGCCCAAAAAAGGATAGCAAAATATCCCATATCAAATAGAGGCTCTTTATAAAAGGGAATATAAAGTTTTGTATCAAACCCTATTTTTATTAAAATAAAAGAAAATATAAATCCTCCTATCCATTGTAGGATAAATTTTGTTTTAACAGATAATCCAGATTGATTTGATTTTCCTAAAATTTTTCCAAAATCATCAATCATTCCTACTAGCATAAAATAAATTAATACTCCTACAGATGTTAAGAGAAATTTATTCCATTCTGCTGTAAGTAAAATAGAAATTATTGCACTGCTTATAAAGGCCACTCCTCCCATTGTAGGAGTTTTTGATTTTTGTTGATGAGTTTGTGGTGCTAATTCATAAATTGGTTGAGTAGCTTTACTTTTTGCCCATTTGATAAATTTTGGCATTAATATAAGTGTAAATATAAATGATAAAAAAAATGCTATTACTGCTCTAAAAGTTATATAATGAAAAATATTTATATGAAACATCTCATAAAGATAATATAGCATTAATATCCTTTTTTTGGGTAAAATTTTATCATAAACAAAATGATAAAAAGGAGAAATAATGACATTTAGCGGAAAAAACGCTTTAATTACAGGAGCAAGTAGAGGAATTGGAGCAGAAATTGCAAAAGTATTGGCTCAATATGGCATAAAAGTTTGGATAAATTATAAAAGCAATGCAGAACTTGCTGATAAATTAAAAGAAGAAATCGAACAAAATGATGGAGTTGCAGCTGTTATTGGATTTGATGTAAGTGATGAGAGTGCTTTTATTGATGCTATTAAAACTATTGTAGAGAGTGATGGAGAGCTTAGCTATCTTGTAAATAACGCAGGAATTACAAATGATAAACTTGCAATGAGAATGAGTTTAGAAGATTTTAAAAAAGTTATTAATGCAAATTTAACTTCTACTTTTATAGGATGTAGAGAAGCACTAAAAGTTATGAGTAAAAAAAGATTTGGTAGTGTTGTAAATATAGCAAGTGTTGTTGCAGAAGCTGGAAATATAGGACAAGCTAATTATGTAGCAAGTAAAGGTGGAATAATTGCTATGACTAAAACTTTTGCACTTGAAGGAGCTGCAAGAAATATCAGATTTAATAGTGTTACTCCCGGATTTATAGATACAGATATGACAAAAGATTTACCTGAAAAAGCAAAACAAGATCTTTTAAATAAAATTCCTCTAAAAAGATTTGCAAATCCAAAAGAGGTTGCAAATGCAGTAGCATTTCTTTTAAGTGATGAAGCAAGTTACATAACAGGTGAAAGTTTAAAAGTAAATGGTGGTATGTATATGTAAAATTTGAAAGTTTTAAAAAAATTTTGATAAAATGCTAAAATAAAAAATTTAAAGGAGAAAAAATGGCATTATTTGATGAAGTAAGAGAAGTAATTGTAGAACAGTTAAACGTTTCACCAGAAGAAGTAAAACCAGAAGCTAAATTTGTTGAGGACCTTGGTGCAGATAGTTTAGATGTAGTTGAAATGATTATGGCTTTAGAAGAAAAATTTGAAATTGAAATTCCTGATAGTGAAGCTGAGAAAATCGAAACAGTTCAAGATGTAATTGATTATATCGAAAAAGCAAAATCTTAATATTTTCCCTCTTTTTGAGGGTAGTTAAATAAGTAGAAGTTTTTCTATTTATTTAACTACAAAAAAAAGGAAGCGAATGAGAATTGTTGTAACTGGTATTGGAATGATAAATGCCTTAGGTAATAACAAAGAGGATGCTTTTAATAATATAATAGCTGGTAAAACAGGAGTTGATAGAATTACACATTTTGACCCTTCCAAATTCTCTGTTCAAATTGCAGCTGAAGTTAAAAACTTTGATCCAAAAAATGTAATGGATCCAAAAGAGGTAAAAAAAGCTGACAGATTTATTCATCTTGGAATAGCAGCTGCAAAAGAGGCTATGGCTGATAGTAAACTTCAAGATTATGACAATGAAAGATTTGGAATTTCTGCTGCAAGTGGAATAGGAGGACTTTCTAATATTCAAAAAAATTCTATTATATGTGAGACAAGAGGACCAAGAAGAATTTCTCCATTTTTTATTCCAAGTGCCCTTGTAAATATGCTAGGAGGATTTGTTTCAATTGAATATGGCCTAAAAGGCCCTAATTTATCAAGTGTTACAGCTTGTGCGGCTGGAACACATGCTATTAATGAAGCTTATAAAACTATGAAACTTGGTCTTGCTGATAAAATGATGGTAGTAGCTGGAGAAGCAGCTATTTGTGAAATAGGAGTTGGTGGATTTGCAGCTATGAAAGCTTTATCTACAAGAAATGACGAACCGCAAAAAGCAAGTCGCCCATTTGATGCTAAAAGAGATGGATTTATTATGGGAGAAGGAGGGGCTTGTTTAATTTTAGAAAAGTATGAAGATGCCGTAAAGAGAGGTGCTAAAATTTATGCTGAAATTATAGGTATTGGTGAGAGTGGAGATGCTAATCATATCACTACTCCTGCACCAGAAGGTGAAGGTGCGTATAGAGCTATGAAAATGGCATATGAAATGGCAGGAAGACCTAAAATTGATTATATTAACGCTCATGGAACTTCTACTAAGTATAATGATTTATATGAAACTATGGCTATAAAAAAACTATTTGATGAAAAAAATACTCCTCCAGTAAGCTCAACTAAAGGTGCAACAGGGCACTGTTTAGGAGCAGCTGGAACTATTGAAGCTGTTATTACTTTAATGGCAATGGAAAGAAATATTATTCCTCCTACAATAAATTATGAAGAACCAGATCCAGAATGTGATTTAGATTATGTTCCAAATCAAGCAAGAGAGGCTGAAATTAATGTAGCAATGAGCAATTCATTCGGTTTTGGTGGGACAAATGGAGTTGTAATATTTAAAAAAGTAAAATAAGGGAAAAAATTGGCTACACTTGATTTTGAAAAAAAAATAGAAGAGATTAAAGAGCAAATAGAAGTAGCAAAAATAAAAGGAGATAAACCAGCAGTTGAAGCTTTAGAAGCTGATCTAAAAAAAGAGATAGAAAAAACATTTAAAAATCTTACTCCTTATCAAAAACTTCTTCTTGCTCGTCATCCAGATAGGCCTCATGCAATAGATATTATAGATAAAATTATGGACGAAAAGATTGAATTACATGGTGATAGAAAATTTAGAGATGATGAATCAATAGTGTGTTATATAGGAACAATTGATAATCAAAAGTGTGTAGTTATTGGAGAAGAAAAAGGTAGAAATACAAAAGAAAAATTAAAAAGAAACTTTGGAATGCCACACCCAGAAGGGTACAGAAAAGCACTGCGTGTGGCAAAATTGGCTGAAAAATTTAATTTACCAATACTTTTTTTAGTTGATACTCCAGGAGCATTTCCGGGAATTGGAGCAGAAGAGAGAGGTCAAAGCGAAGCAATTGCTAGAAATCTTTTTGAACTTTCTAAAATAAAAACACCTACTATCTCTATTGTAATAGGAGAAGGTGGAAGTGGAGGAGCTTTAGCTATTGGAGTTGCAGATAAGTTTGCTATGCTTAAATATTCTGTTTTTAGTGTTATCTCTCCTGAAGGTTGTGCTGCTATTTTATGGGGAGATAATTCAAAAGTAGAAACTGCTACAAAAGCTCTTAAAATTTCAGCAGAAGAACTTAAAGAATTAGAGCTAATTGATGATATTATAGAAGAGCCTATTGAAGGTGCTCATAGAGATTACGACACAACAGCGAATAATATTAAAGAATACTTTTTAAAATCTTTAAATGAATTAACTTCCATATCTACAGATGAACTTATTCAAAAAAGATTTGAAAAATATTTAAATTATGGCTCTTTCAAAGAAAAGTAATTTAAACTTTAAGCTCTTTTGCTAAAAATTTAGCCGTATAGCTTATATTTTTATATTTTTTAATAATTTCTTCAACGCTTCCCGTTGCAATTACCTCTCCTCCGCCGCTTCCGCCCTCAGGTCCCATATCGATTATGTAATCGG
>CAZEOW010000037.1:0-9111 GCA_964514005.1 uncultured Nautiliales bacterium | reverse complement strand
TTGTTTTGCTTTATTTTCTGCTTGTGCTTTGTATCCTTCTGCTGCTGAAGTATCAGGTGCTGACACTTCTGGCACTGCTGGTACACTTGGTACATTTACTTGAGATACTACATTATTAACTGCTGCTTGTGCATCATTTACTGTTGGTAATGCATTGTATGCAAATGCTAAACTTCCTGCTAAAACTGCTACGCTTAATACTTTTTTCATTTTTAACTCCTTCTGATGTGTTTTTTGCTTTACTTGTTCGAATTATAAATGAGTAAAGTTAACAAAGTGTTAATAAAAAATTAATTCTTAAAATTTTTAATATTTTCATAAATTGAACTCATTAATGTTTCTCTTGCTTCAATACTAGTCCATGCTATATGAGGAGAAAGTAACACTTTATCACTTTTTAAAAGAGGATTATTTTTATCAATAGGTTCTTTTTCAAATACATCAAGTCCAACTAAAATATCTTTTTCTTCTAAAATTCTAGCTAAATCTTTTTCATTTATAATACCTCCTCTTCCTAAATTAACAATAATACTTGATTCTTTTACTAACTTTAATTTCTCATAATTTAATAAATTTTTTGTATTTTCATTTAAAGGTGCATGAATAGAAATAATTTGAGAAGTTTGTAATAATTCATCAAGTTCTAGTCTCTTAAAAGTAGAATTATTATTCTTTCCACTCGTTGAATAATACACTACATCTGCACCAAATGCTTGTGCAACATTTGCTACTTCTTTACCAATAGTCCCAAGGCCAATAATTCCCCATCTTTTATCTTTTATCTCAAACCAATTTTGAATATGGGTAAATATATTACTATTTGAATACTCATTTCTTGTATAGTTATCAAAATAACAAACTTTATTTAAAAGTCCTAAAACTAAAGCAAAGGTTTGTTGTACTACAGAAAATGTAGAATATCCTGCAACATTTTTAACAACTATTCCTTTTTTCTTAGCATATTCTAAATCTACATTATTCATTCCAGTAGCTGCAATTTGAATAAATTTTATATTACTATTATCCATTATATATTTATCAATTACTACTTTATTAGTTACAACAATATCTGCATCTTTTATTCTTTCTAAAGTTTCATTATAAGATGTAGTTTGATAAATAAGCACTTCTCCTAATTCTTTAAACTTTTCAAAATTAATATCTCCTAAAGTTAAAGCATCAAGAAACACTATTTTCATTTATACACCTTTAAGATGTTTTCTAATTTTCTTGTCATATTAAGTAAAAGCATATCTACTATTACTGCACAAGCCATAGCTTCTGCTACTACACTTCCTCTTATAGCGACTATAGGATCATGTCTTCCTTTTAAATTTACTTCCACTTCATTTCCATAAATATCAATAGACTTTTGAGATTGAAAAATAGAAGGAGTTGGCTTAAAATAAATTTCCATTTCAACATCTTCTGAATTACTAATTCCTCCTAAAATACCTCCTGCATTATTACTTAAAAATCCATTTTTAGTAATTTCATCATTATTTTCTTTGCCTGTTAATTTATGAGCATTAGTATTACCTATATATATTCCTTTTACTGCGTTAATACTAACCATTGCACTTGCTAATACATTATCTAATTTATAATAAATAGGTTCACCAAGACCTATTGGAAGATTTTTTATTTTTATTTTTACAACCCCTCCAATAGAATTATGCTCTTCTCTTTTTTTATCAATCAATTTAATCCACTCTTTTTCTACTTCCTCATCTAAAGCAAATAGACTAGAATTTTTTGCATAATCAAAGTCTTCTTTTTGTGCTCTTATACCTCCTATTTCTATTACACCAGATAAAACTTCTATATTTAGTTCTTTTAAAATCATCTTCGCAACAGCACCTGCTGCTACTCTTGCTGCAGTTTCTCTAGCAGAGCTTCTTCCACCTCCTCTATAATCTCTTATTCCATATTTATAAAAATAAGAAAAGTCTGCATGACCTGGGCGAAAAATATCTTTTATATTTGAGTAATCTCTACTTCTTTGGTCTTTATTAAAAATTACTATAGCAATAGGAGTTCCTGTTGTTTTTCCTTCAAAAACTCCACTTAAAACTTCTGGAATATCATCCTCTTTTCTCTGAGTTGCAAATCTATTTTTTCCCGGTTTTCTCCTTGCAAGCTCATTTTTTAATAATTCTTCATCAAACTCAATTCCTGCAGGAACTCCATCTATTACAACTCCTATTGCTTTTCCATGAGATTCTCCAAAAGTAGTAAACCTAAAAATCTCTCCAAAACTATTAAACATATCTAGCCTTTTAAATTTAATTCTTTTTTTAATCTCTCAATTGTAAGTCTTGCTCCTTCTTGCTGAGCAGATTTTTTACTTCTACCTTTTGCAATAGCATACTCTTTTCCGTGAATATAAACACCTATTTCAAACTCTTTTTTATGATCAGGACCTATTGCAGATAAAAGTTTATACTCTGGAACAACTCCAAAATGAGCTTGAGTAATTTCTTGGAGAGTTGTTTTATAATCTTTTAATAATTCTTCAGGTTTTATTTGAGGATATTCATCTTTTAATAGTTTAAGAGCAACTTCTTTGGCATTTTCAAATCCAGCTTCTAAATATACAGCTCCTATTAAAGCTTCAAATGCACTTGATAAAATAGAAGGTTTTTCTCTACCGTTATTATTTTCTTCTGCAGGAGATAAAAAAAGATATTTTCCTAAATTAAGCCTTTTTGCAAGTTTAGTAAAAGATTCTTCATTTACAAGAGCAGCTCTTAACTTAGATAAAATCCCTTCTTCCGCTTTTGGAAAAAGTTTATATAAATATTCGCCAACAATCAAATCTAAAACAGCGTCACCTAAAAATTCTAATCTTTCATTGTTAAAGTCTTTTTTATAACTTCTATGAATGAGAGCCTCGGTTATCAATTTCTCATCTTTAAACTGATACCCCAAGCTCTTTTGTAACTCACTTGCTATCATTTTGAATCCTTTCAAAAGTTTTAGGAATAAAATTAATACATTCTGGATTAAACTCTATTAAAGAATTTAACTCTAAAAAATTAGGCTTACTTACTAAATAAAAAAATATAAAATGAACCAATGCTGAAATTTTATTTTCACATTTAATACACTCTGCATTTTTAATAATATCAACTTTTTCTTTATCAAGCTCCCAAATTTCAGCAATTTTTGCAGAAAGAGTAAATAAAGTAACGCCTGTCATTCGTTTTAATAAAGTACCTATTTCTAAAGGAGAAGAAGAAATAATTAATTCTAATTTATCTTTTTTCTCTCCTAATAATCCATCAATAACACATATACTAATAGGTATTAAAGCTCCTATTTCAGAATACTTTTTATAAACTTCTTCTGAAAACTCAAGTTTCATAAATTCTTCATAACTTCTCAAAAACTGTACTTGAAAATCAGCAAAATTAAAATTATTAAAAATCTTCCACTCTTTTGGTGCAAGAAGTGATACAATATAAGAATAAACTAAACTTTTTGCCATTTCAAGACCAATCATACTAAATAGTTGCACACTATCTTCTACTTTATTAGAAAGAAAAAAATATGCAGAATTTACAATAGATTCTATTTGCTTTTTTAAAACTAAATCTTTTTCGGCTTCAAGTGCGGCTTTTTTTAACTCTCCCTTTTTTAAATAATTTAAAGTTTTTTTTACATTCTCAGGAACAGGAGGAACACTTTTTAAATATTTTTTTATATCTTCTATTGAAACTAACATCTACTTCCTTTTTGAAGCTTCATCTTTTGCAATTTTATCACAAATTTCATTTTCTCTATGACCTATATGAGCTTTTATCCAATTTATTTTTATTTTATGATTTTTACTAACTTCCAAAAACTCTTTCCATAATTCACTATTTTTTACATTTTTAAAATTTTTTCTCACCCAACTATCAAGCCACTGATTAATAGCATTTACTACATATGTAGAATCAGAAAATATTTCCACTTCACAAGGCTCTTTTAAAATCTTTAAAGCTTCTATTACTGCTTTTAATTCCATTTTATTATTAGTAGTATAATCTTCTCCGCCAGAGATTATTTTTTCAAAATTTTTATATCTTAAAATAGCACACCACCCCCCAGGCCCAGGATTTCCTAAAGAACTACCATCTGTAAAAATTTCAACTTTTTTCAAATTTTACCTTTATTTAAGAGTTATTTTCTCTTTTTTTATGATATAATGAGACACAATAAGTATTAAAATTTTAACAAAAGGAGTAAAAAATGCCAAAAATTAACAGATATCAAGAGATTTCTCAAATCGATAAAGAAGCAAAAAAAGATTATATAGATAGACATTCACCATTTATTCATTGTGAAGATAATGCAAAAGCAGGTGAAAAGTTTAAAATAAAAGTAAAAGTTGGAAATGAATATTCTCATCCTGATGATTTTGATCATTATATTGCATATGTTCAATTATGGGATGGAGAAACTCTACTTGGACAAGCTACATTTACTCCCGGAACACTAGGAAATGAAAAAAGCCAAGTAGAAGTAGACTTTTACATCATTCCTAAAAAGAACCTAAAACTAACTGCTATGGCTTACTGCACTAAACACGGCCTTTGGGAGAGTGAAATAAAAGAGGTTAATATCTCTTAAATTCTTTTTTCTATTAATTTAATATTAAAAACTGTTGACTATCAATTGATTTTGATATATAATTTTCAATAGCCTCGAAGGAGGGCTTAATGTTTAAACGCGTCTTATTCTTTTACATTGACGGTTTTAAAAACATGTCAAGTTTAGGCCAAAAACTTTGGCTTATCATTATCATCAAACTGGTTGTAATTTTTGTAGTGCTCAAGGTATTCTTCTTCCCTACTCTATCATCAAAGGTAAAAGGGGAAGAAGCACAAAAAAATCTATACATTGAGCAACTTACAAAAACAACCTCTAACTAAAAAAAGGAGGATTGGCATGATTGACTTTAGCATGCTTGAATGGGCAAGAGCCCAATTCGCAATGACAGCATTGTTTCACTTCTTCTTTGTGCCTTTTACATTAGGTATGTCTTTTGTAGTAGCATTCTTTGAGACTATCTATGTAAAAACGGGCAAAAAAGAGTGGAGAGAAATTACCCAATTTTGGCAACTAATTTTTGGAATTAACTTTGCTATTGGTCTATCAACAGGTATTATTCACGAATTTGAGTTTGGTACAAACTGGTCAACTTATTCTTGGGTAGTTGGTGACTTATTTGGAGCACCGCTTGCAGTTGAAGGAATTGTTGCATTCTTTATGGAAGCAACATTTGCAGCAATTTCATTTTTTGGATGGAAAAGAGTAAGCAAAGGTGTTCACTTAGCATCATCTTGGCTACTTGCTATTGGTTCTAACCTTTCAGCACTTTGGATTCTTATTGCAAACGGATTTATGCAACATCCAAGTAGCGAATTTGGTATCTACAATATAGATACTGCAAGAATGGAAATGGTTGACTTCTTTAAATTAATTACTCAACCAGTTGCTCAAGTTAAATTCTTACACGTTGTATCTTCAGGATATACACTTGCATCAATTTTTGTACTTGGTATTTCAAGTCTTTACCTATTAAAAGGTAAACATATTGATTTTGCTAAAAAATCTGCAGCAGTAGCAGCAGCATTTGGTTTAGTAAGTTCAATTTTTGTTGCAGTAATAGGAGACGAACACGCTTATGAAGTTACAAATACTCAACCTACAAAAATTGCTGCCGCAGAAGGTTTAATTGTTGGTGAGAAAGGAGCACCAATTGTTGCTATTGGTATTCCTAAATATGTATCTGTAAAAGAGATGAAAAATAAAGAAAATAATGAAGGAACTTTTGCATTTGAAATTCCACTACCTTCTATGCTTTCATTACTTGGAAAAAGAGACTCAAATGCATTTGTACCAGGTCTTAAAGACTTAGTATATGGAAATGATGAATATGGAATTTGGTCTTTTGAAAAATTAAGAGAAGAAGGTAAAAAAGCAATTAATGCACTTCATGCATACCACGAAGCTAAAAAAAGTGGTGATGTAGCAGCAATGGAAGAGGCTAAAAAAGAGTTTTATGAAGTTGTAGCAGAAGTTGATGGTGTTAAAGTTACAAGAGCTGATTTAATGGGATATGGTTACTTAACAGACCCTGGAAAACTATATCCACCTGTAGCACCTGTATTTTACTCATTCCATATTATGGTTGGACTTGGATTCTGGTTTATCTTATTATTCATCTTAGCTTATGTATCTATCTTAAAAGATACATTTGTAAACAATGCACTTGTTCAAAAACTTGCTGTAATTTCAGTGCCACTTCCATGGGTAGCAACAAGTTTTGGATGGATGACAGCAGAACTTGGAAGACAACCATGGACAGTATTTGGAGTATTACCAACAGCACAATCTGTAACACCAGTTGCACTACAAAGCGTTCAAGCAACATTCTTTATGTTCTTAACAGCATTTGTTATTCTTGGTATTGCAGAACTTAAAATGCTATTTACGGTCGTTAAAAATGGACCGAAAGGAGCTCACTAATGAATGCGACAACATGGGCACCATATACAGTTGACGCAACAATGTTTTATATGCAAGTTTATTGGTGGATAATTGTTGCGGTACTTGGTGGATTATTTATATTTATGACTTTAGTTCAAGGTGGACAAACACTATTTCATGTAGCTGAAACTGAAGAAGAAGAAAGAGGTATTCTTAACTCTCTTGGTAGAAAATGGGAATTAACATTTACAACTCTTGTACTTTTTGGGGGTGCATTATATGCCGCATTCCCTCTATTTTATTCTGTATCATTTGGGGGAGCATATTGGGTATGGATGTTAATTCTTTTTGCATTCGTACTTCAAGCGGTATCTTACGAATATATTAATAAGAAAAATAACCTTATAGGAAAAGGTGCTTATAAATTTTTCTTATATTTCAACGGTGTTGTAGCAACTGTATTAGTTGGTGCAGCAGTTGGAACATTCTTTACAGGAAGTAACTTTAGTTTTGACCCAACTACAAGAATTCTTGAGTGGGGAACAGCAAAAGATGGTATTAATTTAAGAGGACTTGAAGCAGCAATCGACTTTAAACACGGTGCTTGGTTTAACCTTGCAATGGGTGTTTTAGTATTTACTGTTGCAAGAATTCTTGGAGCACTTTGGTTAATTAATGACTTAGATCAAAACGATTTTGCAAAAGTTCATGAAAAATTAAGAGCAGTAGTTAAAAGATGTTTTGTTGTTTTACTTGTAGCGTTAGCAATAGTTCTTTATGGTCTTATTACTATAAAAGGGTATGCATACGACATTCATGATCCAAAAGGAACTATTACACTTGTTGAAGGAAAATATCTACAAAACTTATTAGCATTTGGTGCAATTCAATTAATTGTATTTTTAATAGGTGTTGTATTATTTGTTCTTGGAGTATTCCAAAGTGGATTTGGTAACTCTACTAAAGGTATCTGGGCAGCAGGTGTTGGTAGTGTATTAATTGGAATTATTGTATTTACATTAGCAGGACTTAATGGAACAGCATTCTATCCAAGCTATGCTGATTTACAAAGTTCTTTAACTATTCAAAATAGCTCTGGTTCAAAATATACTTTAATTGTTATGGCATGGGTTAGTGTAGCAGTACCATTTGTTTTAGCATACATTGCTTATGTATGGTATCAACTTAAAAAAGATGGTGCTATTACAAAAGAAGAAATTGCAGACCCAGAATCTCATGCATATTAAGGAGAGACTATGAAAAAATTTATAGCACTAATTATGATATTTTTCGGAAGCTTACTTTTAGCTTCTGATAAACTTTTACCAAATGGTATTACACCAGAAGCACAAAAAATAAACACAACTTGGGGATTAATTCTATTTTTTATGTGGCCAATTTTAGTAATTGTTGGTTATAAATTTGTAGAATTCACTCTTAAAAAAACTGGTATTGAACCAGATCTTTAATCTCTCCCCTTTTTTCTCACTTTTTGTTATAATTGCACTCCAACAACCACATTATTGTCGAGGAGAAATTTATGATAACACAACAACTTCAAGAAATTGGAATTAAAACTAACAAAATAATTCATAATCCTACATACGATAAAATTATTGAAGATGCTTTAAAAAGAGGTGAAGTTCAAAAAACGGCAAGCGGTGCAACAGCTGTAGATACAGGAGAATTTACAGGAAGAAGTCCAAAAGATAAATATTTCGTAAAACAAGCTCCAAGCGAAAACTTCATTGCATGGGGAAATATAAATCAGCCTATCTCACCTAAAGTTTTTGAAAAATTAGAAAAATTTACAAAAAACGAACTTTCAAATCAAGAAGAGTTATATGTTGTAGATGTTTTTGTTGGAGCAAGTAAAGAGAGTAGAAGAGCTATTAGATTTGTAACTCCAATTGCATGGCAAGCTCATTTTGTAATGAATATGTTTATTATTCCATCTGAAGAAGAAAGAAATAATTTCAAACCAGATTTTACTTTTCTTGTAGCAGGTCCAGCAAGATATCCTGAGTGGAAAGAAGATGGTCTAAATAGTGATATATTTGTTGCTTTTAATATTGAAAAAAATCTTGCTGTAATGAGTGGAACAATGTATGGTGGTGAAATGAAAAAAGGTATTTTTACAATGATGAATTATTGGCTTCCTCTTGAAGGAAAACTATCTATGCATTGTTCTGCTAATATTGGAAAAGATGGAGATGTAGCTTTATTTTTTGGTTTATCAGGAACAGGAAAAACTACTTTATCTACTGATCCGAATAGAAAATTAATTGGTGATGATGAACATGGATGGGATGATAAAGGAGTATTTAACTTTGAGGGTGGATGTTATGCTAAAGTAATTAATCTTGATAAAGAAAGTGAACCTGAAATTTATAATGCAATAAAAAGAGGTGCTTTACTTGAAAATGTTGTAATTAAAGAAAATGGAGAAGTTGATTTTACAGATGGAAGCAAAACTGAAAATACAAGAGTTAGTTATCCAATAGAACATATTGAAAATCACGAATGCACTCTTCAAGGCGGACATCCTAAAAATATTATATTCCTAACAGCAGATGCATTTGGGGTACTACCTCCTGTTAGTAAACTTACAAAAGAACAAGCAATGTATTA
>CAZEOW010000036.1:0-9387 GCA_964514005.1 uncultured Nautiliales bacterium | reverse complement strand
AATTTTTCGAAAGGTTGGGGCATCGACCTTTGGCATAGGGAATGTAAGAGGTGGTGATAGCCCAATTCCTGTTATAAAGCCAGAATCCCTCGACTTTAGTCGTGGGGAGTATATTACAATAAAGAAAAAAAAGAGTTTGAGTTAATTAAGTAAAGAGTTTAAGATTAAAAAAAACTTTTTTATCTCTTTTTTTGTTTCTTTTAAAAATTGATCTAGCTTGTTATTTTCTACTTTATGAGCAGAAATATATAGCATATTTAAAATATGAAATATACTGCCTCTTAAGAATAGATAGGTATTTGGGTCTTTTTTTGATGTTTCTTTGATAGTATCTTCAATAAAGTCTATTATTCCTGTTAGTTCTTTTAAATTAGTTATTTTTAAATCTAATGATTTTAATAAAATTTCTTCATACTTTTTTATATTTAGTCTTGGGTTTTTATACTCTATTTTTTTAAATGCAAACAAAAGAGACTCTTTTTTTATTTTTGGTAGTGTTTTATCTTTTAAAGGAATACTACCTTTAATAAAAGCACCATCACTTAAATTATAAACTTTTAAATTTTTAAGTTTTATTAACTCTTCAATTTTTTGTTTTGAAGATAAAAATAAAGAGTTTGTATAAATATCATCACTAAAATTTCCTTCTATTTTTATTCCATAAGTCTCTTTATCTTCTTTATCATCATAAAAACTACCTTTTGCATGTTTTTTTTGATTTAGTCTAAATCCTAAATCCATACCACATAAATATATTTCGTTTGTAAATAACGAAGCAAAAGCAATACCACTATTTCCAACTATTGGGGAAGAGCCTATTAATTTATATTCATTTTCAAGAGAAAATCCTTCTCTTATATACATTAAAGGATTTTTTGCCATTTGAAATATTTTATTATTTACAACACTAGCACCTATGAAATATCCATTATAATCTTTTAAAACATTTTGTAAAGCATCAATTAATGTATCTGTTCTTTCTTGTTCTATGTGAAAATCACTTTCAATGTTAGCTTTTAAAAGAGGTTTTATTGCTGTTCCAACTGATACTATAAAAAAAGAATCTTTGTTTTTTTTGATAAATTCAATATTTTTTTCTAAACTTTTGCCATTAGCTACTATGCAAAAAGGTTTATTAATTTTTTTTGGTTTTATCAAAAGTGGATATTTATTTTTATTTTGTTGATGGTTTTTTATTCCTTTTAGTTCATCTTCTACGCTTCCCCATCCTCTTAATTTAGCTAACTTAATTTCATTAAATTTTTGCTTAGCATCTTCTATTAAGGGATGATTATATGTTTTTAGAGTAAGATTTAAAAAAGATGAGGTAATAACTCTTTCATAATAAAATTTTTCTATTGCTTTATAGTCTATTTTTCCATTTATCCATATAAAAAGTCTATTTTGAAGTTTATTGTATATAAATGGGTAATCTATATAGTAAAGACTTATTGCAAAAAATTCTGGATTTGGCTCATAAATAAAAAGAGACTGAAATTCATATTTTTTTACAAGTTCTTGAATATAATTTCCTCCTAATATTCCTAAAATTATAGTAGAAGGTAAAAAATCTTTATCAAAAAAAAACTCTTTTTTCTCTTTTACTTTTTTGATTATATTATTTATAGTTTTTCCTGTTAAAAAAAACTTTTCTTCCCATTCTTGTAATTTAGTTTGAAAAAACTCTTTTTCCCATAAAGGATTGTGAGTTGGTGTTTTAGCAAACTGTAATCCATCATCAATTGAATTAGGAAAAATATAGCTGTTAGTTAAGGTATCAAATATATTGTTGTTTTTTATAAGAAATCTTCTTGTTTTAATGTTTCTAATGAGATGGTAGTAAGAAGGGAGATTATGATAGAAAAACTCTAGGTTTTTTTTAAAAAGTGTATTCATTATTGTTTTAATTGCAGTAGAGTGTTTAGCATTTGATCAGAGGTTGTAATTGTTTTAGAGTTTGCTTGAAAACCTCTTTGAATTACTATAAGCTGAGTTAAACTTTTACTTAAATCAACATTACTCATCTCAAGCGAACTTGGCTGAATTGTTCCTCTTCCTCCTGTTCCTGCACCGCCTATAATAGGGTCTCCTGAGTTTGGAGAAGCACTAAATAAAGTTCCTCCTTCATTCATAAGTCCTTCATTATTTACAAATTTTGCAATAGCAACTTGAGCAAGAGAATAGCTTCTTCCATTTGTAAATACTCCTATAATAGTGCCTGTCTGATCTACTACAAGCTGTTGTAAATCTCCCCCTGGATAACCATCTTGAGTTTGTCCGCTGGTAGAGCTTGGAGCTTCAAAAGAGGTAACGCCATCAAATGCTCCAATTGTTCCAAAATCAAGCTGAATTGCTTGACCGCTTTCAGAACCATTATTTGGATTAAATATTAAACTCGGAGGATTGAAGCTATTTAAACTTCCATCGGGTTTAAATTTAATATTTCCATATGCTGGTTGAGAAAGACTTGATGGAGCAGGAACTTCAGCATACCATTTCCAAGTTGTAGGATCATTTGCTCCAGTTGAAGTGTGAGTTTTCCTAAAATGAAGAATTAAAGTATGTTTGCTTCCTAAAGAGTCAAATACATCTATACTTGTTGTATGAATTGCTGAATTCATAGGTTGAGATAATGCGGTACTACCTGCTGCTAAAGTTCCATTAATAGGAGAAAATGCATCTGTAAATAATTGATTGTCTTTTGTATTGTCTGGGTAACCATTTATTGTTATTGTGTAAGATGTTCCAGAAGTATTATTAATAGATAATTTTCCATCGTCATTAATATAAACTGTTCCTTTATTTCCCGTTGTAGAATTTAATGGATTTCCGCTATCATCAATTGCCATTTGCCAAATATTTACTAAATCTTGAATATCGTGAAAATAATAGATATCGTTTTTTTGAAATTTTTTAGTAGATGTTCCGTTTCCATCAAGTCCATCAAATATAGCAGCAAGTCTTCCAAGAGGAGTGGTAGTATCAGCTACAATATTTGTTCCGTTTGAGTCTTGTACTGAAGCATTTGTAATTACACTGCCATCAGATTCTATAATTTTTCCATTTTCAAAAGAAATGTTATCTTGCAAATTGGCAGTGGATATATCTGATTCTAAAATACAGCATAATTCATTTATAGTTTGAAAATCTTTTCCATATGTATAAGTTAAAGTAGTTCCATTAGAGAGAGTAAACGAAAGCTTTTGATTTACATTTAAAAAAGCTCTCTCTCCATTGCTATCATATGTCCAGTGTAATCCTTCATTTGAATCTGCTATTGCAATATTGTTTTTGTCCTGAAAAGTAGTGTTACTTATTCCACAGCTATTGCTATCCCCTGTTGAGTTAGCCTTATATACAAACTTTCTTGTTTCTCCTAGACCATTAATATTAACAGTAATACCTTGACCATCTTCAAGATTAAAAGCATCTCCGTTTGCGTTAAATAGTTCTCCAACATCATCAGCACCTATGAAGCTGTTTTGAATAGCTTTTATAGTTTCTGAAGCAGTTGAAGCACCATTTAAAGATTTTAAGATATCTTGTAAAACAGGATTTGAAGCTGTTATACTATCTATTTTATTTGCAGGGTCAATTATTCTACCGTCTCCGTTTATATATACTTTGTATTGAGACTCAAGAAGTGTTCCTGTTGTATCTTTTATTATATTATTTATTTCATCTAACAGTTCTTTAATTGTTGTAAATTTATGATCTGTATCAGAAGAGCTTGCTCCGTAAGTAAATGTTACAACTGTGTCTGTTCCATTGCTTTTTGTAAGTTGCATAGTAATAGTGGAAACATCGGGAATTAAATTTATCTGTTCACCATTTACATTATATAATCTATTAAAATCGCTATTTTGATCTACTGTTGTTCTTGTTCCTTTCATTTCTGAAATATGATCACCGCTATTTAAATTTGCCTTTATTTGTATTTTACTTGTTGGATTTGCAGGAGTGGTTAGCCCTGGTGGAATTGAAATTGGTTTAATTCCGCTTGCTGTATCAATTGTGTGAGTTTCAGGGTCTGCAAGCCATCCTTGAACTATATATCCATTAGGGTCAACAAAGTTTCCTAATGAATCAAATGTAAAATCTCCCGCTCTTGTATATCTATATGTTTTTCCTCCATCTCCACTTACAACAAAAAATCCATTACCATTAATTGCCATATCAGTGTTTTTATCTGTATTTTGAATACTTCCTTGTTTAAACATTGTCTCTACACTGCTTACATTAGTTCCAAGACCTACTTGAAAAGAATTTTTACCTCCTAAATTTCCTTGTGGAGCAGTAGCAGATTTTATCGTTTGTGATAAAAGATTTTGAAAATTTGTTCTGCTGTATTTAAAACCGGTTGTATTTACATTAGCAATATTATTTGCTTCTACATCCATTGCTGTTTGATGAGCATTTAAACCGCTAATTCCACTCCAAAGACTTCTCATCATATTAAAAACCTTTTTTTATTTTTATAAGCAAAAATTATTCCTAACCTTTTTTCATATCTATTGCTCTTTGAATCATCTGATCGCTTGTTGTTATTGTCTTGGCAGAAGAAGAAAAAGCTTTTTGAGTTATAATAAGTTCAGTCATTGCTTGTGCAAAATTTACATTTGAACTTTCAAGTTTATTTTCTAATACTTTAGAATTTGATAAGTATTCTCCATTGTTTTGATATAAGATAGGTTTATTTGAGTTTAGTGTTTCTTTAAAAAGATTTCCATTTACTCTTTCTAATCCTTGGTCATTTTGAAAATGGTATATTGGAATTTGAGCAATTGTTATATTTTTCCCGTTTTGAAATATTGCATTTATATTTCCATTTGTATCTATATTGTAATTCTGTAAATTTGATTTAAGCATACCATTTTGGGTATATCCATAATTTATAGAATAAGCTGGATTGATTTTTGTATAAGCTGTTAGATTTAAATTAATTGTAGTTTGTTGAGGTGAATTTATTGTGATTTTTTTTGGTTTTAATAAGGTTCCATCTGGAGAAAATATAAGGTTACAATTTGAAGTTGAAATTGTATTTGAGCTTTCATCAAGAACACTAATTTGAGCTTTCCATATAGAATATTCATTTGTAACTTTTGTTTTTGTAAATTTAAATGATAAAGTATCTTTATCTGAATTTGCTGTAATAAGATCTCCACTAAAAGTTTGAGTGTTTGTTAAAAATTTATTAGAACTTATTTTATTATTTGCAATTAAAGGAGCATTTAAATTAGCTAAATTATTAAATAAGTTTTCAGGAGTTGTTTCTGTTTTTAATATAGTAGTTTGAGTGTCTTGATTTGATAAATTATTAATTTCTATTTTTCCATTATTTAAAGTGATTCTTATAGAAGATGATACGTTATTAGCTAAAGATTGAATATCTTTTATAAACTCATCTATTGTATTAAATCCATACTCATCTGTTGAATTGTATGTAAGGATGGCAGTAGAAGAATTTTTTACTAAATTATTATTTGAAGATATTACTATTTTTTTTGGGTTATATATTACTATTCCATTTGAAGAGATAGTATTTTGGATGTTTAATTTATTTAATTCATTTGATAAGGCATTTTGAATTTCACTTTTTGTTGCTCCATCTGGCAAAGTTAATGTTATATGGTTTTGATTAATGTAAAAATCATACTTTACATTATTTCCATCAATTTCATCGTTATTTATACAAATTTCAGTTGATAATAATCCCTTATTATAATTTATAGAATTATCTCCAAATCCACAAACTAATGATGTGTTAGGAGTAATATTTAAAAAAGTTTTATCTTGAGAGTAAAGGGCACTAAAATCTATATCTTTTGTAGCTGGAGCTGTTTTTGAAATTAAATAATCATTATCTAAATTTGTAGAGAGTGAAACTTGTGTAGTTGCAATAGCTGGGAGTAATATATCTGTTGGAAGATTTATTTTTCCAAGAGGTTTAGTTAGTGCTAAATTATCTGTATTTACAGTAGTATCTACTTTATAACCATTATCTGTTTGTATTAAGTTACCTGCCATCATACCAAGTAAAAAACTTCCGTCATCTAAGACTATATCTCCATTAGCATCTTTTGAAAAAGAACCTGTTCTTGTGAAATAGTTTTGATTATTTTTAGATACTTGAAACCAACCTTCTCCTTCAATAGCTAAATCAAGTTTATTATCGGTGGAAATTAGACTTCCTTGAGAAAGATTAATTGCACTTGATACAGTAAAACTTCCCATTCCTATATCAGAGCTAATGGGAGAAGTATTAAGAGTTTGTGAAAATAAAGTATCAAATTCCGGAATATTTTCTTTATATCCATAATTATTAATATTTGAAATATTATGAGACCAGATATCAATACCTGTTTGGAAACTTTTAAGTCCTGTTATTGAGTTGTAAAAAGATGTTGTCATTTCTATCCTTGCCAATCATAAATCTCTTTTATTTGACTGAATGGATAATAATTGCTTCCAAGTTTTGCATAAGGAGTTCCATTTTCAAATTTAATAGATTCAATTGGATATGCTCCAAGTGCACTAGAGTGTGTTGTGCCATCAGGTGAAGTATATGTTGCTGTTATTTCATAAGAGTCGCTAGTTACTCTTTTTTGATTGTCTCCTATTAAGTCCCAATCGAAACTTAAAACTCCTTTTGTATGTGCTTCAAGAGGAAAAGTTTTTACAATGTTTCCATTTTTATCTTTAATTTGTACTTTACCACTTGTTATATCATCGCCAAAATATAATTCAAATGTTTTTGAGGTATCGTTATCTGTAATATTGATGGCTCTCATTCCTAAATCTCCAATTTTTCCTATTGCATTTATAGTTGAAAATTGTTGAGAAGTAGATAGAGTAGATGAGAGATTATTTAGAGTGTCTTGCATATTTTTATTCATCTCCATTGTAGATAAATAAGATGTCTGTTCAAGCATTTTATCTGTATCCATTGGATTTGTTGGGTCTTGATATTGAAGTTCTGTTAAGAATAGTTGCATAAATTGATCGTTTGTTAGTTGAGAATTTGGATTATATACAGCATCTGAACTGCTTTGATAAGGATTTGTTGTAGATACGGAAGTTACTGCCATTTTTAAACCTTTTTTATTAAGTAAGCAAAATATGTTCCAAATAGCTATAAAAATATTTACTAAGTAGGATATTTTATCACTTTAAAAAATATAAAAAGTTTACGCTTTTTTGTTATAATTTTTGAAAAAAAGGAAACATATGAGACTTGGACTTTTATTTCCTGGACAAGGTAGTCAATTTGTTGGAATGGGAAAAGATTTTTATGACAATTCAGCTAAAGCAAAAGAGATGTTTGAGGAAGCAAGTGATGCTATAAAAGTAGATTTTAAAAAATTGATGTTTGAAGAAAATGATGATTTAAATAAAACTGAATTTACTCAGCCTGCTATATTACTTTATTCTGCAATAGCTTATGAGCTTTTTAAAGAAATAGATTTTGAGTTTAATTTTGCATTAGGACACTCATTAGGTGAATTTAGTGCTTTATATTCAGCTGGTGCTTTAACATTAAGTGATGCAATTAAACTTGTGCATAAGAGAGGAAAATTGATGAATGAAGCATTTAAAGATAAAGTAGGCTCAATGATGGTTGTACTGGGGCTTGATGATGAAACGCTTGAGAATATTTGTAAAGAAGCTAATTTGAATGTATGGCCTGCTAATTATAATAGTGATGGACAGCTTGTTTTAGCTGGATTAAGAGAAGATTTAAAAAAAATGGAAGCTATTTTAAAAGAAAAAGGTGCAAAAAGAGTAATGCTTCTTAATATGAGTGTTGCAAGTCATTGTCCTTTACTTGAGAGTGCAAGTGAGCCTTTAAAAGAACTTTTAAAAGAGTATTTAAAAGAAGAGTTTAAACCTGTAGTAAGTAATGTAACAGCTAAAAAATATTCAACAAAAAAAGAGGCTTTAGAAGTATTGCCTGTTCAATTAATAAAACCGGTTCTTTATAAACAATCTATTAAAAATTATGAAAATGAAGCAGACTTTTTTATAGAGTTTGGAGGAAAAGTATTAATGGGAATTAATAGAAAAGTAACTAAGAAAAAAACTTATCCAATTACAGATATGGCAACACTTGAAAAGGTTATGAGTTTATGAAAATAGCAATAGCTCAAATAGCTTCTAAACTCTCTCCTTTTAATCTTCAAAAACATAAAAGTTTTATAGAAAAAACAGATGCCAATTTAGTAGTTTTTCCAGAACTTAGTATGAATGGGTATAAAATAAAAGATGCATTGCTTGAAGATGCTTTTAGTTTAGATTTTTTTGAAAAATTATCATTTAATAAAGATGTAGTTTTAGGTGCTGCTATTAGAGAAAGCGGTAAAATTTATAATAGTGCTTTATATTTAGGAGAGAAAATTTTTATACATCATAAGGTTCATTTACCGACATATGGAGTTTTTGAAGAGGGAAGATTCTTTTTTTCAGGAAATGAATTTAAATATTTTAACAGTAAATATGGTAAGATTATTATGTTAATATGTGAAGATGTTTTTAGTAAAGATGCTATTTCATTTGTAGCAAGCAATAAGCCGGATTTAGTAATAGTTTTATCTGCATCTCCTGCAAGAGAGTTTATAGATGATGGATTACTTATTGAAAAACAGTGGGATAGTTTATTAAAAACATTGGCACTTCTTAGTGGGGGATATGTTATATTTGCAAATAGAGTAGGATTTGAAGATGGGCTCGGATTTTGGGGAGGTAGCAGAGTTATAAATCCAAAAGGTGAGATTGAAATAAAAGCATCTTATTTTGAAGAGGAGTTGATTGAGATTGAATTAAATCATAAACTGACATTTACTCAAAAATATTTTTTAAGGAAAGATTAATGATAGGAATTTTATGTGCTATGAGGGAAGAACTTGAGCCTATTTTAAAAATAGTTAAATTAAAAGATAAAATAAATTATGCGAATAATATATTTTACCTTGCAGAATTTGAAAATAAAAATTTAGTATTAGCTTATAGTAAAATAGGAAAAGTAAATGCCGCGTTAACTGCTACTATTATGATTGAAAAGTTTAAAGTAAAAAAACTTCTCTTTAGCGGTGTTGCAGGGGCAATTGATAAAGATTTAAAAATTGGGGATTTAATTATTGCAAAAGAGGTTGCTCAGCATGATGTGGATTTAACTGTATTTGGCTATTCTCACGGATTTATTCCAGAGAGTGAGATATTTTTTCAATGCGATAAAATGTTAAATAATATAGCTTTTAATGTGGCAAGAAAGCTTAATATTAAATTAAAAGAGGGAATTATTGCAAGTGGAGATCAATTTATTCATAGTAAAGAAAAAAAAGAATGGATAAAAGATGTATTTGGAGCAAGTGCTATTGAAATGGAGGGTGC
>CAZEOW010000035.1:0-9510 GCA_964514005.1 uncultured Nautiliales bacterium | reverse complement strand
CATCCTACAAAAGCTAAAGGTAATAAAAAAAGATATTTTTTCATTAATTATCCTTTATTTCTATTTTAAAAAGTAGGTTCTTTTTTGCAAGTTTTTCTTTTGCTAAATATAGCTTTTTTCCCTTTACAATTACTTTATTGTTTTTTTTAAAAATTTCTACTTTGGACTTTGAGAAATTTGAATTAATAATTTTTGCAATATAAAAGATATTACAAAGTCTTTCTATTATTTCCTTTTCGGGTAAAAGAGATTTAAACTCTTCAATTTCTCTTTTTTTTATCTTTTTTCTCTTATGAAATCTTATTATTTTAGATATGAGTAATCTATCACAATGTCTAAATCCATAATGAAGAGAGTTTAAAATAATATAATCTGTATGTTTATGAGATTCATAAAAGTCAACAAGTTCTCCAGCTCTAGAGAGCTTAATAGCATATGAAAGATGCATTTTATACTCTTCTTTTAATTTAAATTCATCTTTTAATAAATCAAATATACTAAGAGCTATTTTTGTTTCATAATAAGCTATTTTTGTATCAATATTATAAACATCTATTATCGTTCTTACAGATGGATTAAAATTACTTGGAAATTTATAGTTATCATTTCTTAATAAATCACTTAAATAAACTCCCTCTCTTACTCCAACTCCGCTTGTAATTACTCTTTTTGCATTTAAAAACTCTATAAGTTCTGTAAAAATTAAAGTACCTTCTCTTATAACATCTAGTCTTTCTGGTTTTATACCTATATTTAAAAGTTCTTCATCACTCATTTTTATAATAGATTTTAAAAATTTTAATTCTTTTTCTACGTTATAAGTAAATCCGTGCAAAATATCTAAAGGATACTTATTTTTTTTCATAACTACTTGAGATAAAGCTCTAATACTTCCACCTATTCCAAAAATATTTACATTTTTAAAATCATTAGATAATCTTTTTAATTCATTTCTTATAAAAAGTTTAGCTCCTTTTATATCACCTCTATCAAAAAAGAGTTCTTTTAATCTAACTGTCCCTAAATTAAGAGAAATCACTTTTTTTATATTCTTTTCTTGAATTACTGCAAGTTCAGTAGAACCTCCTCCAATATCAATAGTTACTCCATTTTTTTCATAAAGCAAATTAGCAGCTGCAACAGCACCAAAAAAAGCCTCTTTTTCACCGTCTATTACTTTTATATTAATACCAACTTCTTTTTTTACAAGATTTAAAAACTCTTTTTTATTAGGAGCTTCTCTTACAGCAGAGGTAGCAACAGCAAGAATTTTGCGGGCTTTTAAAGACTTTGCTATTAAAAGAAACTCTTTTAAAGCTTTTATGGCTCTTTTAATAGCAAAGTCTTGCAAGTTACCGCCGTTTTCATAGGCTCGTTCGCTAATTCTTACTTTACTTTTTTCTTCTCTTAAAAGATAAAAACCAAATCTACTCGTTTTTTTATAAACTGCCATTCTAGCAGAATTTGAGCCTATATCAATAACGGCGGTAATTTTAGCCATTACTCTTTGTCTTTATGAATAAGTTCTGCTTTTAATTCAAGTTCTTTTGCATTTTCTCTATTATCCGGGTCAGGAACAATAGCATCTACAGGACATACTTGCACACACTGAGGCTCCCCCCCATGTTCAATGCATTCAGTACATAAATCCGGGTCTATTTCATAAATAGGGTCTCCTGGCTCAATTGCTCCATTTGGACATTCATCAACACACGCATCACAAGCGATACACTCTTCACTAATCATTAAAGACATTCCTACTCCTTTGGATAAGAAAATTTATAGCCTCTGCGGCGAATAGTCTTTATTGTATCAATTTTAAAAACTTTGTCAACCTTTTGGCGTATTTGATTTACAGCAACTTCTATAACATTTGGAGTAATAAGTTCAGGCTCTTCCCAAATAGCATCGAGGAGTTGTTCTTTTGAAATAACTTGATTAGGATATTTTGCTAAATGTAAAAATACTTCAAAAGCTTTACCTTTTAAATGAGTCTCTTTATCTTTATAAAGAATTTTTTCCTCATCTTTTAAAATAATTAAATCTTTTATTCTAATTTTAGGACCTCCTGCATCTCTTAGTGCAACTCCAACTCTTGTAATTAATAAATCAAAATTAAGAGGTTTTCTTATAAAATCATCTGCCCCCATTTTTAAGGTTTTTATTTCTGTTTCAATAGATAAATCATTTGAAATAACTATAATTTTAATTAAATGGTAATTATTTTTTGTATAATCTATAAATTTAAAGACTTCCGAAAGACTAAAATCGGTATCTATTATTACTAAATTATAGTTTCTAATATCTAGAAAATACTTAGCATCTTTAATATTATAAGCTTCATCACTCTTATACCCAAATTCTTCTAAAGATTTTCTAATCAAACTATTTAAAGTTTCATCCTTTTCAACTACAAGTAATCTCACTGCACCTCCTTTAATAAAAACAGCTAATTATATCACAAATTTAATATTTTCTTAAAATTTCTACTCCTACTAAAGCTTCTTTTAAAATTTCTGGTTTTTTTATAGAAATAAAAAGTTCTTTTATTTTAAATTTATCTAAAAGTCTTTTTTCAATCTCAATTAATGCATCTTCTAATAAAGAAAATTTTTCTTCTTGCATACTTTTTTTTATAATTTCTATTACTTCAATATAATCTATAAAGCCATCTTGATATAAAATTTTTACATCTACTCTGACTTTTTGAGGTTTAATTCTCTCAAATTCTAAAATTCCTATGATAGTTTCAAATTCTAAATTTTCTATAACAATTCTGAACACTTAAACAACCCTTTTTTCCTGACCAGTAATTAGTCTGTAAATATTGCTTTTATGTTTATAAATAACAATAAATCCTATTATAAACAAAGGTGCATGAGATTCAATTGATAAATGAGGATATATAATATAACTACTTAAAATTCCAACTACAATCCCTGTTAAAGAACTTAAAGAAGAAATCTTAACACTTTTTGCCATAATAAACCAAACAATTAATCCAACAATTAAAGCAAGTGGTGCCATAACAGCCATTACACCAGCTGTTGTAGCAACACCTTTTCCACCTTCAAATTTTAAATAAATAGAAAAACAATGACCAATTACAGCAAAAACAGCCATACCCCATAAAACAGCATCACAAACTCCCATCATTTTTGCAATCAATAAAACAACAGCTCCTTTTAAAGCATCTAAAGCTAAAGTCAAAGCTCCAAGCTTTTTAGCCAATTTAGGATCTTTTTCTTTTAAAACTCTTAAAACATTTGTGGCACCAATATTTCCACTTCCATGCTCTTTAATATTAATTCCAGTAAAATATTTAGCAATTAAATACCCAAAAGGTATTCCAGCAACTAAATAAGCAATTAAATACCAAATAAGAGGAGACATATTCTTCCTTTTTTTTGAAATTATAATATAATTAAAAAAAATATAAATGGAGTTAATATGAAGCAAGAAGTAAAGAGATTATTAAAAAAACATAATATAACTCTTGCAGTACACTATTATGAAAAAAATGAAATATTTGAACTTGCGGATTTAACAGGAGATAGTTTAGAACTTGCAAAAAAAACATCAACTCTTAAAAATCCATTAATATTTTGCGGTGTAAAATTTATGGGAGAGAGTGCAAAAATATTAAATCCAAATATACCTGTTTATATGCCAAAACTTGCTGATTGTTCAATGGCAAGAATGGCTCAAGAAATTTTAGTAGAAGAAAATATTAGGATATTAAAAGAAAATAATATAGATTTTATTCCTATAACTTATATAAATTCAACTGCAAAAACAAAGGCAATAGTAGCAAAAGAAGGTGGATTAACATGTACTAGTTCTAATGCTAAAAAAGTTATCAAATGGGCTCTTAGTAAAAAGAAAAAAATTTTCTTTTTACCAGATAAAAATTTAGGAACTAATATAGCAAAAGAGTTAGGAATTAGTGTAAAAGTTATAAATGAGCCAAATTGGCAAGATGCAACAATGATATGTTTTAATGGACACTGCTCTGTTCATCAATTGTTTATGCCAGAACATGTAGAGTTTTTTAAAGAAAAGTATTCCGATATTAAAATAGTAGTTCATCCTGAATGTTCTCCTGAAGTAGTTAAAAGAGCAGATTTTGTAGGTTCTACAAGTCAAATTTTACAATATGTAAAAGCAAATCCAAAAGAAAAAATAGCAATTGGAACAGAATTTAATTTTGTAAATAGAATGAAACATATAAATCCTAATATATTTGTATTAAGTTCAACTAAACCAGAATGTCCTTCAATGAATGAAACTACTTTAGATGAACTTTATAAACTTTTAAAATCAATAGATGAAGGTAATCCTATAAATGAAATTTTTGTTGATGAAAATGTTGCAAAAAATGCTAAAATAGCATTAAATAAAATGATGGAGCTGTCATGAGAGTAATGAAATTTGAAATTATAGAATTTTTAAAAGAAGCTTTAAAAGAGGATATAGGAAGGGGAGATTTAGCAAGAGATTTAATAAGTGGGAAAACTACTGCTATTGTAAAATCAAAAAGTGAAGGAATTATTGCTGGGATTGAATATATAAAACACTTTTCAGAAATCGTGGATATTGAAATTAAGAATTTCTTTAAAGATGGAGAAAATTATAAAAAAGATGATGTTATTCTAGAGATTAAAGGAGATGCAAAAGATATTTTATCTATTGAAAGAACTCTTTTAAATATTATTCAACATGCAAGTGGTATAGCAACTAATGCCGCAAACTTTGTAAAAGTGGCAGGAGAGATGAAAGTTTTAGATACAAGAAAAACACGACCTCTTCTTAGAAGATTTGAAAAGTATGCGGCAAAATGTGGAGGTATAACAAATCATAGGTTAGGACTTGATGATTGTTTAATGTTAAAAGATACTCATTTAGCTCTTTTTAATTCAATAATAGAAGCTATTTCAACAGCAAGATATAAAATTCCATTTATTACAAAAATAGAAGTAGAAGTTGAAAATTTACAAATGGCTATTGAGGCAATGGAAGCAGGAGCCGATATAATAATGTGCGATAATATGAGTTTTGAAGAAATTAAGGAAATAGTGGAATTTAGAAATTCAAATTATCCTAATGTTTTATTAGAAGCAAGCGGAAACATTACTTTAGATAATATAAAAGATTACATAAAAACAGGAATAGATGCAATAAGTAGTGGTGCAATAATTCATCAAGCTACTTTTAAAGATTTTTCAATGAAAATTAAGATTTGTTAATACTTTATTAACATACTGCGTTTTGAAATATTCCCCTCTCTAAAGCCATACTATCCCTAGCTGCTGACGCGGTTGCTAGGGAATTTTGCTTTTAAAGACAGTTGCCGTTTGATATAGTCCTAGACTGTTTACGTCAAAGGTTGATACCTTATTTATACTTGTTTTTTTTTATACTTAAGACTACCCAATTTCTGTCTTTTAGAGTGATGTTTTTATTTACATATTCACATATGCTGTAAGTTTTTGTAAATGGATAATAATTAAATATATTGAAAACTAACTTAATCTATTTTTAAAATCTTCAAAAGAAAATTTCCTTGCTATAAAAAGAGTATTATCCTTTCTCTTTATAATAATACTTGGAAGTTTTATTCCGTTAAATGCCGTATTTTTAACCATTGTATAAATGGCCATATCTTCAAAAATTACTTTATCACCTATTTTTAAAGGTTCATCAAAACTATAATCTCCTATTACATCTCCAGCAAGACATGTAACTCCACCAAATCTATAAGTATATTTTTTCTCTCCCGGTTTTCCCGCACCTCTTACATTTGGCCTATAAGGCATAGCTAAGACATCTGGCATATGAGCTTCAGCTGAGGTATCAAGAATTGCTATTTTCATCCCGTTATCAATAATGTCCAATACTTCTGTTACTAAATATCCGGCATTAAGACCTACGGCTTCGCCGGGTTCTAAATATACGTCTTTAATATTCGGATATCTCTTTTTAAACTCTTTAATTATTTTAATTAAATTATCTACATTATATCCTTCTCTTGTTATATGATGTCCTCCTCCAAAATTTACCCATTCCATATCTTTTAAGTATTCTCCAAATCTCTTCTCAAATCCTTCAAGAGTTTTTTCAAGTGCACTATCAAGCTGTTCGCAAAGTGCGTGAAAATGGAGGCCTGAAACATTTTTTAGATTATTTGCTTTAAAATTTTCTTTTGTAATTCCAAGCCTACTATATGGAGCACACGGGTCGTATAAAGGCACAGGAGAACTTGAAACACCAGGATTTACCCTAAGCCCTATTAAGGCTTTATCTTTTACTTTTTTTTCAAATCTCTCAAGCTGATTAAAACTATTAAATACCACCGTATGAGAAATATCTGCAACTTCATCTATTTCATCTTCTTTAAATGCAGGACAATACGTATGAACTTCCCACGGCTTCATTTGAGCTAACTTCGCTTCCCAAAGTCCACTAGCCGTAGCCCCTGCTAAATACTTTTCAAGCAAATCAAAAGTTGCCCACGTTGCATAACCTTTTAGGGCCACTAAAATCTTGCATCCCGCTTCTTTTTGAACCCTATCAAGTATGTTTAAATTCTTCTCAAGTAAACTTTCTTCAATAACATACGCAGGTGTTTTAATCTCCATTTCTATCCTTTAAAAACTAAATCCTACCCCACCATATACATTAGAAGAGTAGTTTTTATTAAAGCTAATATGTCTATAACCTATGAAGATTTCTCCATTTTCAATAAACTGAACTCCTGTTTCTGCTTGAACTTTTGAGAATCTATCAGCTTTATCAAAACTCAATACTTTTGGAGCATATTCTGCCTCTGCTCTAAAAAATACAGGAAGTCTGACTCCAGCTGCTAAATAACTACTCATTCCAACCCCAATAGGAATAGCTGAATTATTACTTATATGAACAAAATCTACCATTAGTGAAAAATTCATAGGAGCATCCATTCCTAAAATAGGTCCTTCTGTTTTTATACCTCCATACATAAAATTATTTTTTCCATCATAATACAAATATCCTGCTCTTGCATAAAAAGGTCTGTTTGGCATTATATTGATTTGGGCATCAGTAGCTAAAGTATCATTTGTAATTTTTAAATTAATAAAATTTTCACCAAATAGAGCAACACCTAGTAACCCTATCATAAAAACTTTTTTCATTTTCATCCTTTTTAATTGAAATTATATAATTTTTGTTATAATTTATCAAAAAGGCAAAATATGGCTAAAAAAATAAAAGTTGAAGATGCAGTGGGTCAAGTGCTTTTACATGATATTACAAAAGTTGACGGTGATAAATTTAAAGGCAGAATATTTAAAAAGGGTCATATAATCAGAGAAGAAGACATTGGGGTATTAAAAAGCGTCGGAAAGGACCATATCTATATTTTTGAAATAAAAGAAAACGAAATCCACGAAAATGACGCGGCTTATATTTTAGCTGACGCTTTAATGGGTGAGAATACTTACCGCTCAAAAGAGGTAAAAGAAGGAAAACTCACAATTTACTCCAATGCATTTGGTGTATGTAAAATTGATGTTGAAAGACTTTATAAATTCAATAGCATAGGAGAGCCTAGCTGCCCTACGATTTATAATAATTCGGTAGTAAAAAAAGGAGATAAATTAGCAGCTGTTAGAATCATCTCGCTTGTAGCCCCAAAAGAAGAGGTAAACAAAGCTGCCGAAATTGCAAAAGGTGGAATTATAAAAGTAATACCTTTTACACCTAAAAAAGCAGGATTAATAGTTACGGGCAATGAAGTATATAAAGGCAGAATAAAAGATAAATTCGAAGAGAAACTTCGCCCGAAACTGAAAGAGATGCTTTGTGAAATTGAAGAAAAAGTAATTTTACCGGACGATAAAGAGCAAATTAGAGATAAAATAAAAGAATTCGCTTCAAAATATGATTTAGTAATTCTAACAGGCGGGACGTCAGTTGATCCTGATGATGTAACATATAAAGCAATTCACGAAGCAGGAGTTGAAAATTACATAAGAGGAAATCCGATTCAGCCTGGCAATATGCTGACAATGGGATGGATTGAAAAAACTCCTATTGTCGCAGTTCCTGCCGCTGCACTTTTCTTTAAAAGAACGGCGTTTGATATTTGGCTTCCAAGACTGCTAATAGGAGATGTTATTACAAAAGAAGAAGTAATTGCCAGAGCTCACGGAGGGCTTCTTGAAGCAGTTAACGGCGAAATACCATAAAGGACAAATATGAAAGTAACAAGAAATGAAGCAAAAAAAATAATTGATTCGCTAGTAAGTATAAAAAACTATGAAACCATCACTATTGATGATGCTGATGGGAGAATTTTATACGAAGATATTATCGCAAAATTCAATATTCCAGAAAGCGATAAAAGTGCAGTTGACGGGTTTGCAATAAATACTAAAAACCTAACATATCCTGCAAAACTAAAAATCGAAGACGAAGCTCCAGCCGGTGCTAAGCAAAAAGAATTAAAAGAAGGATGCATATTCGTAATGACGGGAGGCGTTATTCCAAAAGGTGCAGATGCTGTAGTTAGAATTGAGGATGTAAAAAAAGAAAAAGATTATATTATTATCGAAAATCCTGTAAAAAAGGGGGATTTAATCAATTTTGAGGGTGAAGAAATTAAAAAAGGTGATGTTATATTAAAAAAAGGCGAAGAGCTTGATTACAAAAAAATAGCACTCCTTGCGAATACTGGACACTATCAGATTAAAGTCTATCAAAAAGTAAAAGTAGGAATAATTGTTACAGGAACGGAAGTAAAAGAAGCCTTTGAAGCATTAGACACAGCAGGTGTTAAAAACTCAAATCTTTATATTTTAAAGGGTCTTTTGAAAAACTTCGCCGATATTACATATTATGGAAAAGTGGAAGATAATCTCGAAAAAATGACCGAAATTTTCGAAAAAGCATTGAGAGATAACGACATTTTACTCTCAAGCGGTGGGGCTAGCAAAGGAAAATATGATTTCACTAAAGATATAGCTAAAAATATAGGACTAAACATTCATTTCACCACTACAAATATTCGTCCTGGAAGACCTCTTATTTTTGCAAATAAAAACGAAAAACTCTTTTTCGGCCTTCCGGGGTATCCTAGTGCACTTTTGGTAAATGCTGTGGAATTTTTACTTCCGGCTATTAGAAAAGCTGCAGGAGTGAAAGAGTATCAAAACCGCTATTTTAAAGTAAAACTTACAAAAGATGTAAAAGCAAAACCAAACAGAGTAGATTTCATAAGAGGCACAGTAGAAATAATCGATGCAAATCTTTATTTTACACCGGCTTATACACAACAGACATCAAATTTTCATTCAACAGCAATATCAAACGCCCTTGCAGTAATTGATGAAAATGAGGGTAGTAAGAAAAAAGGGGAATTTGTATTAATAGGTTCATTTGTCATTTTTTAAAACAGCCTACCTATTCTTTTAAACCCTATATAAAATAAAACTACAGCAATTACACTTTCGCTTAAAAAATAAGGAAGCA
>CAZEOW010000034.1:0-9642 GCA_964514005.1 uncultured Nautiliales bacterium | reverse complement strand
CTTCATCACCTTTTGCTTTAGCTTCAAGTTGAGCTTTAAATCTTTCATATTGATCTAATGGATCATTTAACTCATTAAATCCATTTGCAACTTCTCTACCTGCAATAAATAATTCAAATCTTTCTGCAAATTCTGGATTATTTTCATCTCTTCTTGCAAGAGGCGAAATTTCAATTGGAAATTCAATCACAAAAGTAGGATCAATTAACTTATCTTCAACAAACTCATCAAAAAGCTCAGCCCAAAGTTTACCCTTACTATCTATATGTTCTTCTAGCTCTACTCCTGCATCTGTTAGATATTTTTTCATTGCTTTAATATCTTCTAAAATCTCTTCTGGTACTTTTCCTATTTTGATTAAAGCCTCTTTATATGTAATAGTTTGCCAATTGTTAAAATCAATCTCCATATCTACATATTTTAACTTTTTAGGTAAATTTAATTTTTCAAACAGATAATTAAAAAACTCTTTTGTAAGCTCCATTAAATCTTTCATAGTATGATAAGCCCAGTAAAACTCTATCATTGTAAATTCAGGATTATGAGTGTGATCAATCCCTTCATTTCTAAAATTCCTATTAAGTTCAAATACAGCCTCAAATCCACCAACAATTAATCTTTTTAAGAATAGTTCTGGTGCAATTCTTAAATTCATTTCAATATCAAGAGCATTGTGATGAGTCATAAACGGTCTTGCATTAGCCCCACCTACTACTGTATGAAGCATAGGAGTTTCTACTTCTAAAAATCCCTTTTTAATAAAAAACTCTCTAATAGCTGAAACAATTTTACTTCTTAATAAAAATCTTTCTCTTACATCTTTATTCATAATCATATCTAGATATCTTTGTCTATATCTTGTTTCAACATCTTGAAGACCGTGAAATTTTTCAGGTAATGGATGAATAGCTTTTGTTAAGATTCTTACATCATCTGCATGAATACTAAGTTCTCCTGTTTTAGTCACAAAAGGATATCCTCCTACTTCTACAATATCACCAACTTCAAGAATCTTTTTAAGAAGATTAAACTTCTCATTTAAATCATTTTTACTCATATAAACTTGAAGAATTCCGGATAAATCTTCTATTTTAAAAAATGCCGCTTTACCCATTAACCTTAAAAACTTAACTCTACCAGCTACTACAAATTTTCTATTTTCAACTCTTCTATTTTCAATATCAAAAACATCTTTATTTTTTTCTAAAAAATCTTTAATAAGAGTATCTCTCTTTGCATTATGATTATATGGATTAAGTCCATCTTCTCTAAGTTTTTCGGCTTTTACCATTCTCTGTTTTACATACTCATTACTAAACATTAATTCCCTTTAAGTGTTTTATTATGAAATTTTAACATTTTTACTGATATTTTCTATCTTTTTTGGATCTATATTTATAATTTTATCCCCAACTTTTAACAAAATCGGAATTACAAAAGAATTTTTTGCATAATTATCTATTTTATTTTTTAAAAAAGCAACATTATAAAGCAAAGCAAGGATTACGCTAACTAAAACAAAAAATTTTGCCCCAGAAAAGATAAATCCAGCCATTCTATCAAGAATCCCAAGAGAGCTAACTTTTAATATTTTGCTAATTAAAAATCCTAAAAATACAACAATAATCCATACTCCTACAAAATCAACTATAAACCCTACTAAATCAACAGCAGAAGGATTATTTATTTTCATTAAATTTTTATCGATATATATTCCCGTTTGATGATAATACTTTGTAGCTATAAAAATTCCTCCAGCAAGTCCTATAAGCCCTGCTACTTCTTTTACTACACCATTAAAAAAGCCTTTAATAGCTAAAATAAGAGTAATACCTATTATAATAGAATCTATCATATTCATTAATTTCCTTTTAACGCACTTTTTTGATATTATTTAAGGAATTATACAAAAAAAGGAGATATTTTGAGAATTTCAAAAAAAGAGGCTTTAAAACTTTTAGATGAAGATTTAATCAAATTAGGTAAAAAAGCTTATGAAAAAAAACAAGAACTACACCCTAAAAAAATTACAACGTTCATAGTAGATAGAAATATTAATTACACAAATATTTGCTGGATAAATTGTAAGTTTTGCGCATTTTATAGACATAAAAACGATAAAGATGCTTATATACTAAGTTTTGAAGAAATAGATAAAAAAATAGAAGAGCTTATAGAAATTGGAGGAACTCAAATACTTTTTCAAGGAGGAGTACATCCAAATTTAAAAATAGATTTTTATGAAAATTTAGTAGAACATATTCATAAAAAATATCCTCAAATTACAATCCATGGCTTCTCTGCTCCAGAAATAGATTATATCTCAAAAGTTAGCAAAATTCCAATAAAAGAGGTTTTATTAAGATTAAAAGAAAAGGGACTCTCTTCTATTCCAGGAGCTGGAGCTGAAATTTTAGTAGATAGAGTTAGAAAAATTATTGCTCCTAATAAAATATCTTCTTCAAGATGGCTAGAAATTCATAAAACAGCACACGAAATAGGAATGAAAACAACTGCTACTATGATGTTTGCAACTGTAGAAACAGAAGAAGAAATTATACAGCATTTAGAAAAGATAAGAAATTTACAAGATGAAACAGGAGGATTTAGAGCTTTTATTATGTGGTCTTTTCAACCTTATAATACTGCTTTATACAAAGAAAAAATTGTTACAAAAAAATCTTCATCAAATAGATATTTAAGATATTTAGCTATTGCAAGACTATTTTTAGATAATTTTAAAAATATACAAAGTTCATGGGTTACTCAAGGAAGTTATATTGGACAATTAGCTCTTCTTTATGGAGCAAACGATTTAGGCTCTACAATGATGGAAGAAAATGTAGTAAGAAGTGCTGGTGCTCAAAATAGAATGAATCAAGAAGAAATGATAAGACTCATAAAAGATATAGGAGAAATTCCTGCAAAAAGAAATACAGCTTATGAGATTTTACAAACTTTTTAAGTTATTTTTTCAAACTCTAATTTTGCCTCTTCTATTATTTTAGTAGCCTCTTTTAAAATCTCATTGCCTTTTTTATAAAGCTCCATTGCTTTATGTAAAGAAATATCTGGATTATTAAGTTCTTCTAAAATTTTTTTTACTTCTTCAAGTTTTTTTTCAAAATCATACATCAATTTCTCCTTCTAAAATATCTCTTATAATGTAATCAAATTTATCAATCTCTACTAAAAAGCTATCATGCCCATAATCACTATCAATCTCAAATAACTTACATCTACCACCTACCTTATTCATATACTCTTTAATTTCTCTCATCTCTTCAGGATAAAATAAAGTGTCTCCACTAAAAGATATCAAAAAGAGCTTATCTTTTATATTTCTAAACGCTTCTTCTAAAGAATCAAAACCTCTTGAAATATCAAATAAAGAAATAGCCTTTAAAATATAAATATAACTTAAAGGATCAAACCACTTAGGAAACATAGCTCCATTATATTCTAAATAAGATTCAACTTGAAATCTACCAAATAACTCAAACATACCATCAGTTTTTACATATTCTCTTCCAAATTTTCTATCAAAAGTTTTAGGCGAAATATAGTTTAAATAACCTATCATTCTTGCTACACTAAGCCCTTTTAAACCATGCTCTTTAATAAACTCAGGATCATAATTTCCATTTTTAAAATCTTTATCAGCTCTAATAGCTTCTATCATTGCTTTATTTATAGCAATTACAAATGGTCTTGTTTGATAAGTAGTAGCAATAGGAATAATATTTTCTATAAATCCTGGATAATCTACTGCAAATCTTAAAGCCTGCATTCCTCCCATACTACCACCAATTACAGCTTTTAGTTTTTTTATTCCTAAAAAATCAAGTAAAATCTTTTGAGCTTTTATCATATCTTTTATAGTAATTACAGGAAACTTTAATCTATATCTCTCATTACTTCCAGGATATATAGGACTCATAGGAGAAGTAGACCCAAAACAACTTCCTATTACATTAGTAGATATTATAAAATATTTTTTAGTATCTATTGCTTTATTATCTCCAATAAGACCATCCCACCAACCAGGCTTTCTATCTCCTTCATATTTACCAGCCGCATGATGAGAGCCAGATAAAGCATGAGTTATTAAAATTACATTAGATTTATCTTCATTTAACTCTCCATATGTTTCATAAATTATTTGCCAAGGTTCTAATATTCTTCCACTCTCTAGATATAAAGGTTTAGTAAATTTAGCAATTTTAGTTTCAATTTTCATAATAACCTTTTTTAATTTGATAAAGCTTTTTGTAAATCTTCAATTAAATCTTCAATATCTTCAATTCCTATACTAAGTCTTATTAAACCTTCAGGTACTCCTGCTTTTTGCAATTCTTCTTTAGATAATTGCTGATGAGTAGTACTTGCTGGATGAGTTACAATAGACTTACTATCTCCTATATTTGTAACTAAAGAGAATATTTTTAAAGAATTTGCTATTTTTTTAGCTTCTTCATAACTTTCTACTTCAAAACTAACAATTCCTCCTGCATAATTTAAATATTTCTTAGCATAATTAAAATTTTCATCTCCTTCTAATAATGGATAATTTACCTTTTTTACTTTAGGATTAGATTTTAAAAACTTAGCTATTAAAAAAGCATTTTGAGAGTGAGCTTTTATTCTTAAATGCAAATGCTCAAGCCCATTTAATAAAAGCCAAGAATTAAAAGGACTAATTACTGCTCCATAATCTCTTAAAAGAGCTAGTCTTGCTCTATTTATAAAAGGAGATTCAAATTTTTCATTATAAATAAGTCCATGATAACTCTCATCAGGTTCATTAAATTGAGGATATCTGTCTGTTTTTAATTTTTCTTTAGCAAAAGGAGCTTCAATAATAACTCCAGCTATAGCACTACCATTTCCTACTATATATTTACTTGCACTATGAACTACAATATCAACTCCTAGTTTTATTGGCTTTACTCCATAAGGAGTTGCAATAGTATTATCACAAATTAATATTACATTTTTTTCTTTTGCAATAGCAACTATTTTTTCAAAATCAGGAACTGTTAATGCAGGATTTGCAATACTTTCTATTAAAACAGCTTTTGTGTTATTATCTATTAAATCTTCAAGTTCTAAAGGCTTATGCACATCAAAAAATTTTGCCTTAATATTAAATTGTTTTAAAGTTTGAGTGCTAAGAGTAATACTTCCTCCATATAGCTTATTAGAAATAATAATATTATCGTTACTTTTTACTAAATTAGCTATACTATAGAAAATAGCTGCCATTCCACTTGATGTAGCAAGTGCATCAATACCTTTTTCAAGAGCAGCTATTCTTTTTTCAAATACTCTTGTTGTAGGATTTGATATTCTTGTATAAATATTCCCCTCTTCTTCTAATTCAAAAAGTCTTGCTGCATGTTCAGTTGAATCATATTCATAAGCAGTTGTCATATAAATTGGAACCTGCATAGATTTTTGAGAATCTTTCTCATAACCAAAATGCAACGCTAAAGTAGCATCTTTCATAAAATTCCTTTTAAAAAAAATTGTTATAATTATACAAAAAAAGGATTAAATTGAAAGACAAAGTCTTTGCAAAACCTATACAAAAACAGTTTGAATTTGATGAAGAAGTAGCAAGCGTATTTGATGATATGCTAAATAGAAGTGTTCCTTTTTATAAAGAAAACCTAAAACTTCAAATAGAGATTTTAAAAGAGTTTTTAAAAGAAAATGATTTGGTAATAGATTTAGGTTCTTCTACAGGAACATTTTTAATAGAACTTGCAAAAAAAAAGCCCCTAAAATTAATAGGAATAGACAATTCAGAAGCTATGATAAATAGAGCTAAACAAAAAGCAAAAGCCTTTGGAGTTAAAATAGATTTTTTACAAGAGGATTTTTTAGATTTTTCTTTTCCAAAATCAAATTCTATTGTTGCAAACTATACAATACAATTTGTAAGACCATTAAAAAGAGAAAAGTTAATTAAAAAAATATATTCATCACTTAAAAGAAATGGAATATTTTTAATGAGTGAAAAACTTATTACTGAAAACAAAAAACTAAATAAAATAATGATTGATATCTACTATAACTACAAAAAAGAGAAAGGATATTCAGAGTTTGAAATAGCTCAAAAAAGAGAAGCACTAGAAAATGTGCTTATACCTTATTCAATGCAAGAGAATATAGAAATGTTAAAAAATACAGGATTTAAAGATATTGAAGTAATATTTAGATGGAATAATTTTGCAACATTTATAGCTTTTAAAAATTAATACTTATACTTCCTAATACTTCAAATTTTGCATTTGGATCAACCTCAGCATGAGATAATACCACTACCTCCACACCAAATCTTTCTAATATCTCAGCAAGGGGTTTTCTAATTAAAGGATCCACAATTAAAACTACAGGAGCAATTCCTTTATTAAGAATCTCTCTTGCTGCATTGCTTATTTCTTCTACTAGCTTATTAATTTCTGCAACTGTTAATAAAAATTGTTTATTCTCTCCTTGCTGTTGCAATTTATTCATCAAATATTGTTCTGTTTGTCCATCAAAAGTAACAAGTTTTAAAATACCATCTTCATTTTCATAAATTTTAGTAATTACTCTACTTAAAGCACTTCTTACATGCTCAACAATAGTATCTACATTTTTAGTATATTCTGCTATATCAGCAATAGTTTCAAGAATAGTAATCATATCTTTAATAGGAATTTTTTCATGAAGTAAAGATTTTAAAACTCTTTGAATAAGTCCTATACTTGCTACTTTAAGTGCATCATCTACAATAGCAGGGAAATCTTTTTTTACTCTATCAAGCATAGCTTGCACATCTTGACGAGTAAGAAGTTCTTCTGCATACTTTTTAATAATTTCACTAATATGAGTAACTATCACAGTTGAAGGATCAACTACAGTGTATCCATGCATTAAAGCATCATCTTTTTTATCTTCATCAATCCAAATAGCATCTATTCCAAAGGCTGGTTCTTTTACTCTTATACCATCAATCTCTTCTATTACCATTGGAGTAGACATTGCAAGATACTTATCCGGATAAATCTCGCCCTTTGCAACCTCAACTCCTTTTAATAAAATCTGATACTCTTTTGGTTGTAAATGCAGATTATCTTTTATTCTAATTTGAGGAACTAAAAATCCAAAATCCTGAGCAATTTTTTTTCTCATACTTTTTATTCTCTCAAGTAAATCTCCCCCTTGATTAGGATCTGCAATTTTAATTAATTGATATCCTATATCAAGTTCTAATAACTCCACTTTTAAAATATTTTCTAAAACTTTTTCTTCTTCTTTTGCAAGTTCTTCTGCAGATTTTTGAGGTTTTTCAACTTTTTTTTCTTTACTTTCTTTAGTAGCCCCTAAAGGTTCCTTATCTGGCAGTGGAAGTTCTTTTTTTCTAAACTTATTTAAAAATGCCAAAGCATCTTTACCCTCTTGAGCCTCAAGCATTAAATATCCAGTAATTAAAAATATAAAACTAACAAAAATTAAACTCATAGTAGGAAATCCTGGAATAAAAGCCATAAAAAATATAATAACCCCTACTATAAGCATAACTTTATAATCTTTTATAAGCTGTTTAACAACTCCTTCGGCAAAATTACTTTCATCTTTACTTGCACGAGTTATAATAATACCTGTAGCTGTTGAAACAAGCAAAGCTGGAATTTGTCCAACAAGTCCATCTCCAATAGTTAAAATTGTATAAGTAGAAGCCGCACTTGACAAATCCATACTATGTTGAAAAACTCCTATTAAAAATCCAGCAATAATATTTACAAGAGTAATAATAATTCCTGCAACCGCATCACCTTTTACAAATTTACTAGCCCCATCCATTGCACCATAAAAATTTGCTTCTTGAATTAATTCATTTCTTCTTCTTTTTGCTTCATTTTCGTCAATAAGTCCTGCATTTAAATCTGCATCAATTGCCATCTGTTTTCCAGGCATTGCATCAAGTGTAAATCTTGCTGCAACTTCTGCAACTCTTGTTGAACCTTGGGTAATTACCATAAAATTTATAATAACTAAAATAATAAAAATAATAATCCCTATTACATAATTTCCTCCAACTACAAAATTACCAAATGCAGTAATAATACTACTTACAGCTTCTGGACCTTCGTATCCTTTAGAGAGAATCATTCTTGTTGTAGCAATATTTAAAGAGAGTCTATACAAAGTTACTATCAATATAAGAGTTGGAAAAGTAGAAAAATCGGTTGGTCTTGGAATATAAAGACTAATTAACATAATAAGAACAGAAACAGCTAAAGAGAGTGTTAAGAAAAAATCAAGCACTCCACTTGGAAGTGGAACTATAATAATAAGTAAAATAGCAAAGACAAATGCTACAACTCCTAAATCAGCTATTTGTGATAAACTTTTTAAAAACTCTTTTGCCCTATTTAACAGAGCTCATCCTTATTACATCTTCTAAAGTATACTCCTTTATTAAAAACAGTATCTCTTTTTCTAAAAAAACAAAAAAATCCCTAACTTCACACTTTTGTTCTTTTTTACAGTTAATTCCATCTCCCGCACACCAAAAAACAAAACTATTCTTATCCTCTACCATTTGAAAAATATCTATTATTTTTATATCTTTAGGTTCTTTTGCTAATAAAAACCCCCCATTTACCCCTTTAAAAGACTTTACTATATTGCTTTTTGCTAAGTTCTGAAGAAGTTTTGCTAAAAACGACTTAGGAACCTCAACCTTTTTAGATAAAAAATTTACATCTACCGGTTTATCAAACTTAGCAAGCTCCACTAATGCCTGAAGAGTATAAACCGTGGATTTTGTAAATATCAACTTTAAACCTTTTTTAGAAATTATACATAATTTTTTAAAATTTCTTTTACTTCTTTCTTAGAAACTTCTTCAAAATTTTCATACCATTTATTTAAACTCATAAAATCCTTTGCATACTCAAGCACTGCTAAATGATGAGAACTATTTTTAAACATACTAATAATTTCTTCATTTTGAGGCATTATAGGTGTTGCAACAGTTATACTTCTTGGCTTGTCTCTTACAATTGTTTGTGCAGTAAGATAAATACTCGCTCCTGTAATTACTCCATCATCTACAATAATAACATCTTTATCTTCTAAAATAATTGGTTCATATTTATAATAATCCCTCTCTCTTGCCATATCTGCTATAGCATCTATTGCAAGCTGTTGAAGTTCATCTTGAGGAATATTAGAAACTAAATCTTTATTCAAAAACACAAGTCCAATTTCACTAATACTTCCTATAATTTTATTATCATACTCAAGTCTCTTTGCAAAAATAATATCTAAAGGAGCATTTAAAGATTTAGCAATTTCATCACCAACAATAACTCCTCCTCTTGGAATAGATATTACTACAGGGTCTTTATATTTATCTTTTACTTTTTCTAACTCCTTTGCAAGTAATTTAGCTGCTTCTTTTCTATCTTTAAACATAATTCAACCTTTTTTACAAATTATAACAAATATTTCACAACAACTAAACAGACTACAACAATATAAATTTTAACGGAAAAAAAATAACTTTCTATTGACTTTAATCAATGAAATCAATTCTTTTTTCTTTTATAATGCTTTAAAACAAAAAAAAGGAGAAGGAATGTT
>CAZEOW010000033.1:2612-10203 GCA_964514005.1 uncultured Nautiliales bacterium | reverse complement strand
AAAGTTTAATAAAAAATTTTTAAATATACCATTTTTGATGTTTACTATTTTACTTTTATTACTTCCTATCTATTTACACAATATAGAACTAACCAATTCAACAAAAGATTTAATAATAAAATCTCTTTTACCATACTTTGGAATTGGTTATTTTGTAATAATACTTTTAATTTTTTTAATAAATTTAAAAAACAATCTATTTACTTTAGGCTTTAGTATGATTTTTGTTCTAAACTATGTAGGATGGATATATGCTCATGCAAGAGAGTTTCCTGTAAAAGAAGCAGCATTGTATGTAAAAAAACATAATATTAAAAAAGTTGTAATGTATCATTTGAATACACCTTCTTTTAATGTATATGCTCAAATGTTAGTAGAAAAACAAAAACCTAAAAAAGGAGATATTGTCTTAACAAAACTTAACACAATTAAAAACTTTAAACATAAAATCCTTTTTCAAAAAGGAATTATTGTCCTTGCGAAGATTCAGTAAATTTTTTTAAACTCTCATCCATTGCTTTTGTGGGTGAAAAATAAGGAAAATGTCCATATTTTAAACTAAGCATTTTTGAATAGTTTTTATCTTTTATAGAATATAAATATAAAGCAGCTGCTAATCCTGTTCTGTCTGCTCCTGATTTGCAATGAATTAGGATAGGTTTTTTTGAGTTTTTAATAATAGATATAATTTTTTTCATTGTTTGTATAGATTGCACTTTTTTATCGCTAATTTTAAAATTTATTAATGTTATATTATGTTCTTTAGCAAACTTTTCTTCAAATTTATAATCACTATTTTTTACTCCTCTTAAATTAAGAATTGTTTTAAAGTGATATTTTTCTTGCCATTTTTTAAGGTTATAAGAGATAGGTTGAGCACTTCTAAAAACTCCATTACTTACTTTATAAAAATTTCCTCCATATCTTAAATAGTTTAACCAAAAAAGAACTAATGCTAATAGAGTAAATATGAAAAATATAGCAATTTGAGCTACTTTTTTCATTAAAAACCTTTTTAGATATAATAATACAAAAAAAAGGCGATTTATGAAACTCTCTGTAGTAGTTCCTTTAATGAATGAAGAAGAAAATATTAAATATTTAATTCAAGAAGTTGAGAATGCTTTAAAAGAGTTTGATTATGAGTTAATTTTAGTAGATGATGGAAGTACTGACAATACAGTAGAAGAGATAAAAAAATATATGAATGATAAAATAAAACTTGTATTACTTCAAAGAAATTATGGTCAAACCTCAGCAATGGCAGCAGGAATAGAGGTTGCAAGCGGAGATTTAGTAGTAACAATTGATGGAGATTTACAAAATGACCCAAATGATATTCCTATGATGATAGAAAAATTAAAAGAAGGGTATGATGTTGTTGCTGGAATTAGAGCAAAAAGACAAGATGAACCTGTAAGAAAATTTTTAAGTAAAATTGCTAATAAAATTATTAGAAAAATTACAGGAGTGCATATTACAGATTATGGGTGCACATTAAAAGTATTTAAAAAAGATGTAGCAAAAAATTTAGGGCTTTATGGAGAACTTCATAGATTTATTCCTATTTTAGCAAAAATGTATGGAGCAAAAATTACTGAAGTTCCTGTAAGACATCACGAAAGAAGATTTGGAAGAAGTAAATATGGGTTTAACAGAATATTTAAAGTAATAAGTGATTTAATGTATCTAACTTTTATGCAAAGGTTTGGACAAAAGCCTATGCATTTTTTTGGAACAATAGGGTTTATTATGTTTAGTTTAGGAGCATTAATAGATTTTTATCTTTTTGTACTAAAGCTTTTTGGAGAAAGTATAGGAGGAAGACCTCTTTTAACACTTGGGGTAATGCTTATTTTAGGTGGTATTCAGTTAATTACAACAGGATTTATTGCTGAAATACTCATGAGGACTTATTATGAGTCTCAAGGAAAAAAACCTTATACTATAAAAGAGATTATCTCACATGAAAATAAAAACAATAGTTAAATTTTTATTTATATTATCTGCTTTTATTATTATTTTTAATAAAATAGATTTAAACGAATTAAAATCCATAAAACTTCAAAGCCCTTTTTTTCTTTTTTTAGCTTTTATTATGTTTAATCTATCTCAAATAATATCTGCTATTAGAATTCAAAACTATTTATCTCAAATCAATATAACTCCAAGATTATCTCATCAGCTTATTTTATACTATATTGGAATGTTTTATAATACTCTTTTACCTGGAGGAATAGGTGGAGATGGACTTAAAGCTTATACATTTGAAAAAGAGTTTAAAAAAGGGTATAAAGCTATAATAAAAGCACTTTTAATAGATAGATTAAGTGGACTATTTGCTATTTTGTTTTTAGTTGGCGTATTGCTACTATTTACTAGGTTTTATTATTTTGCTTTATTTATAGTTATTATTCCGTTTATCTTATATTTTACTCATAAGCTATTCTTTAAAGAATTTACAAAAGTTAGTTTTAAAAATTTTATTATCTCTTTAATTATTCAAACTCTTCAAGGAATAAGCTTTATTTTTATTATTAAATCATTAGGCATAGATACTCATTTAGTAGAGTTTGCTATATTGTTTTTTATCTCTTCTGTTGTAAGTGTAGTGCCTATTAGTATAGGAGGAGTAGGGCTTAGAGAACTTACATTTTTATATGGATTAAATATTTTAGGACTAAACCCTGCAGTAGGAGTAGTTGGAGCATTTTTGTTTTTTATAATTACTATTTTATCAAGTTTAATAGGAGCTTTTTTTAAAATTCCACAAAACTTAACAAATAATTAAATAAAATTCCTACCATAATAGATACAATAACTACTCCTATCAAGTAAATAATATATTTTCTTTCAAAAAATCTTATAAACTCTTTAAAACCAAACTCCTTAATACTCATAATAAAAAGAGCAACTCCTCCTAAAGAGCTTGCAAGAGCTAAACCTAAGACTTTAAGAGGAAAAATTAAAATTAAAGAAAATAAAACATTTACAATAAGAGAGATAGTTGATATTTTAGAGACGATTTTTTGTTTGTTTTGAGCGTTTAAATAGTCTGTAAAAACTTTTGCAACTCCATAAGGAATTAAACCTAATATATACATTAATAAAACTTGAGAAGTTATTATAGTATCTTGAGGTGTAAAAGCACCTCTTTGAAATAATACTCTTACAATTTCTTTGCTAGAGAAAAAAGTAACAATTGTAGCAAATAATAAAATATATAGTAGATACCAAAAGCTAAGTTTTATTTTTTCAAAATTATCTTTATTAGATTTTACAATTTTTGGAAAAAATACATTCGAAAAAGAGATAACAAAAAGAGCAAAAGGAAGCTGAAATAATCTATTAGCATAATATAAATAACTGATACTTCCTGCTGCTAAAAAACTTGCAAGCCAAGTATCTATAAAAGCACTTATTTGCATAGTAGAGTTTCCCCACATAGAATGTAAAAAGTTTTTTTTAAAAAGTTCTAAAGATGCTTTATGTTTAGTAATACTTCCTATATAAAGTATTCTTAAAATATGCAATTTCTTAGCTACTATCAAATGAGCTATTACTTGAGCTATTCCTCCTATTACTACTGCAAAACTTAGATTAATGACAATTTTATCCTTTGGTAAATTTTGAGATAAAATAAGAGCAATTATCATAGAAATATTTAAAAGAGCGGTAGAAAATGCCGGCACAAAGAAATGATTTTTATACTTAAGTAAAGATGCAAAAAAAGTTACTATAAATATAGCATCAAGATACCAAAAGTTTATACTCAAAAGCTTTGCAGTAAATTGTTTTTCTTCTTCACTAAATCCATAAGCAAGAAGAGAAGTTACTTCATAAGAAAATATATTAACAAAAATAGAAAGAACCACAATAATACTCAAAAGATATACAAAAACTCTAAAAGCAAAAGAGGGTTTATATTTTGCTTTTTTGTAAGCAGGCAAAAAGCTTTTTTCAAAAGTTCCTTCTGCAAATATCCTTCTAAAAAGATTAGGAAATTTAAAAGCTACAAAAAACATATCAGAATAGATATTTGCACCTAAAATATTAGCACTTAACAAATCCCTTATAAATCCTAAAATCCTAGAATTAAAAATTCCTGCAAAATTTATTATAATACTTTTTAACATATAAAATTATATCAAAAGGAACTGTTTGGGATTATTTAACTTTTTTAATAAAAAAGAGGAAAAACAAGAAATTGATTTACCTATTGTTAAAGTTACAGATAATGTAAATGAAGTGCTTCTTCAAATATCTGCTCAGACTAATCTAGCGCTTTCTATGCTTGATTTTAAAATATTAAATGTAAAAACTTTTGTAAAAGTAGGGGAAGATGAAGAGTTTATAGAAATAACAGATGCCGATAAAGATATTTTAAAAAAAGAAGAGTTTTTAAGAGACGAGAAAAATGAAATTAAGCAAACATATGAAATTGAGATTAATACTTATCAAGAGAGTGAAATAGAATTAGTTGGAGAAATAAAAAATAATAAAAATTTAACTTATAGTGAATATATTCTCTCTCCTGAATCTTTAATTTTTTATAAAGAAGGACTTGAAAAACTCTTATTAGATGAACTTAATAAAAAAAAGTTAAAAAACTCTTTTTTAATAGGACTTCTTGATGAGGTTATGAAAGAAGATATAGAAAAGATTGTATCTAAAATTAAACTTTTTTCTTCTCTTGATAAGAAAGAAAAAATTACTCTGTGTAATGGGGTTGATCCAATAGAAACAATACAAGGAAAAGTAATATATCATTATGAAAAAAACAAAAGAGATCTTATATATCCTGTTAAAAAAGATGAAGTTATAATAGAAATTATAAAACCAAAACTTGGAAAAAATGGGAGAAACTGCAAAGGAGAAATTATAAAAATAAAATCTTTAAAAAAGTTTAGTTATCCTGAATTTAAATTTTCTTCTAATGAAATAATAAAAGAAGAAGATGATGAAAAAATAGTATTTATTGCTAAAAAAAATGGTTATCTTTATAAGGAAAATGAGTTTTTAAGTATTAAAGATGAGCTTGAAGTAAAACAGATAAATTTAAAAACAGGAAATGTAAGAGATGCAAAAGATGCTAATGTAAAGCTAGAAGTAAAAGAAAAGAATGCTTTAAAAGAAGCTATTGCAGATAATATGATAGTAGAAACTGCTTATCTGAAAGTAAGAGGGAATGTGGGAAATAAAGCTAAAATAAATACTAAAGAAGTTCTAATTGAAGGGCAAACTCACAAAAACTCTATTATAAATTCTGATAAAGCTTACATAAATATTCATAAAGGAAAATTAATCTCAAAAGAGGCTGAAATTGATAGGCTTGAGGGTGGGTTTATTAAGGGAAGAAAAGTAAAAGTAAATCAAGCAATAGGTGGAAGAGTGGTAGCAGAAGAGGTTGAGGTTAATATGTTAGGCTCGCATGTTAAAATAACAGCCCTAAAAGAGATAAAAATTAAAAGATTAATTGGAGAAGAGAATATCTTAAAAATTGCACCGGCTGAGGTATTAGGAAGTGAAGAAGAGATTAATAAAATTGAAAAAGAGATAGACGAAATAAAAAGGAACATTAGAACTAGAACAAAAGAGTATAAAAAAAGAGTAAAGCTGATAAAAGAAAATACTCCAAGTATTAAAAGTTTATATGATAAATACCAGCAAAATAAGCTCAAAGGTATTAAAACATCTGCTACAATTTTAAAAAAGTTAAAAGAGTTTAAAATATATAAAAAAAAGACTTCTTCACTAAAAGAAGAGATTGAAACATTAAAAAAAGAACTAAAAGGTTTAAAAGAGTTACTTGAAAATTTACAAAATATAATTTTCATTGCAAAAATAGTGAATTATTCAGAATGGAAAGAATTTAATAAAATTGAATTTGATTTAATAGAACCTCCTATAAGATTAAGATACGATACAAGAGGAGATGAGGGGATTTGTGGATTTAAACTAAAAGATTATGGAGATGAATTTAAAATAGTAAAAATAAAGGTAGATAATGATAGCAGCACTTAAAGGAAAAGTTTTTGCAAAAACAGACGGTAAAATTTTACTTGATGTAAGAGATGTTATATATGAACTTAATGTGAGTATGATTACTTTTTCAAGCGTAAAAGAAGAGCAAATATTTTTTGTTACAGAGATTATAAAAGAAAATGAATATACTCTTTATGGCTTTATTGATAAAAATGAAAAAAAATTATTTGATAGCTTAATAAAATTAAACGGAGTAGGGCCTAAAGTAGCTCTTGCTATATGTTCTACTTATACTCCAGACACTTTTATGGAAATAATAAAAAATCAAAATGTAAATGCATTAAAAAAAGTTCCGGGAATAGGACCAAAAAGTGCAAAAAGAATATTAATGGAAATGGGTGAATTTGAAATAGAACCTACAAATCAAACTTTCTCTCAAGCACTCATAGCACTTGAGAATTTAGGGTTTAAAAAAGATGAAATTATAAAAGCACTTCAAGGACTTGATGGTAGCGTAGAAGAGGTTATAAAAGAAGCATTAAAAAGATTAAGTAAAAGGGGATAGGATGAAATTTTTGATTTTATTTGGAGGAAGTAGTTTTGAACATGAAATTTCAATAGTAAGTGCAATAACTCTAAAAGATAAAATAAAAAAGAATGAAACTCTTTTTGTTTTTTTAGATGAAGAGAGAAATTTTTATTTAATAGAAAAAGAAAATATGAAAAGTAAATATTTTTCTACAAGAGAGTATAAAAATGCCCAAAAACTAGAAATTACAAAAGGGGGGTTTAAATATCAGAGAGGATTTTTTAAGAAAGAGTATTATATTAAGTTTGATGTTTTAATAAATTTAATTCATGGAAGAGATGGAGAAGATGGGAAAATAGCATCTCTTACACAATTTTATAAAATAAAAACAATTACACCAAATATTGAAGCAAGTGTAATCAGTTACAATAAACTATATACAAAAATGTATGCTAAAGAAATTGGTGTAAACATAATAGAATATGAAGTAATAGATAAACCAAAAACAGAATTTGATTTTCCTGTAATTATTAAACCAGCAAGACTTGGTAGCAGTATTGGAGTTAGTATTGCAAAAAATCAAAAAGAGCTTGAATATGCATTTGATGTGGCAAAAGAGTTTGATGATTTAATACTAGTAGAGCCATTTATTGAAGGAATAAAAGAATATAACCTAGCAGGTTGTAAAGTAAATGAAGAGTGGATATTTTCTAAATTAGAAGAAGTTCAAAAAAAAGAGTTTTTAGACTTTGAAAAAAAATATATGGATTTTAGTAGGAAAGAGACAAATTTTGAAGAAAATAAAGAGTTAAAATCAAAAATAGAAAATGAATTTAAAAAAGTTTATACTCAAACTTTTAAAAACGCTTTAATTAGATGTGATTTTTTTGTAAAAGATAACAAAATCTATTTAAATGAGATCAATCCAATTCCGGGAAGTCTTGCAAATTATCTATTTGAAAATTTTGAAAATGTTTTAGAAAAACTTGCTAAAAGTGTTTTTTTAGAAAGAGAGATAAAAATAGATTATGCATATATAAACAAAATTCAAATGGCAAAAGGAAAATAATGACTTAT
>CAZEOW010000033.1:0-2512 GCA_964514005.1 uncultured Nautiliales bacterium | reverse complement strand
TATTAAATGGCAAATTTTGCTACTCATATAAATGTAGCTGCTATGACAAGCGGAATAAGTGCAATTTTGTTAGGGTATACAAATATAATAGATAAAGACAATACTTTCATCTATTTTGTAGCAGGCACAATAGGAGGAATACTTCCAGATATAGACCATAATAAAGCAATTCCCCTAAAGATTATGCAATTTTTCTTTGCCAATCTGTTTGCTTTTATTATGAGTTATAGTTTTGTTGAGGTTTATCCTATCTTGAATTTAATAGCTATTTGGATTTTTAGTTATTTATTTGTAGTAGTTTTTTTTAAACTATTTAAAAAACTTACAACTCACAGAGGAATAATTCATTCAATTCCTTGTGCTTTTTTATGTTTTTTTAGTATTACTTCCTTTTCATTTTATATATTAACCTTACCTTTAAAAGAGAGTTATTTTATAGGTTTTTTTCTGTTTTTAGGATATTTAACTCATCTTATTTTAGATGAAATATTTAGTATAGATATTGGAGGAATGAAATTAAAAAAGAGTTTTGGGACTGCTTTAAAGTTTTATTCAAATTACCCAAAAACAGATTTAATTGTATATATTGCACTTATTATAAGTGTATGGATGCTTCCTTATAAGAGTTATTTTTTAGATCTGATAAAGGAAATAATAAATGTTTGATTTGATAGTCCATTTTATTAGTGTGTATGTATTAGGTTTTTATTTAATAACAACTTTGCAGTGGTATAATTATAAACTAAAGAGAGTAATTTTTCATTTTCATAAATATTTATGGCATCTTTTATATTTTGTAGTACCAATTGCAACCTATATAGCAGCTTATAAATTTTTTTGGATATATCTGTTTTTTGGACTTATACCAGCTCTATTTTTATGGTATAAAAGAGTAAAAAACTTAACAATTACAAAAAGAGTAAAAAGATTTTTTACTCTTTTAGGATTTATAGAAACAATAAATTTAGTGTTTATGAATAAACTTCACTATAATCCAGGAATTGCTTTATTAATTGTTATTTTATTAACAATTTTTATTTCTGATTTAGTTGAATATCTAATGTTTATAAAATATAAGAATATAGCAAAAAAAAGGCTCCAAAAAATTTCTCCTAAAATTGTGGTAATAACAGCAAGTTATGGAAAAACTTCTATAAAAAACTTTTTATATCAATTATTACAATCTAAAAAAGCCTATAAAACTCCAAGAAGCGTAAATACTTTAAAAGGAATTGTTTTAGATATAAATACATCTTTGCCAGAAAATACTCAAATTTATATTGCAGAAGCAGGAGCAAGAGAAAAAGGAGATATAAAAGAGATAGTAGAGTTTTTAGAAAATGAGTATGCAATATTAGGAAAAGTAGGAGCACAACACATAGAATACTTTAAAACTCTTGATAATATAAAAAAAACAAAACTTGAAGTATTTCTTTCAAAAAACTTAAAAAAAGGTTTTTCATATGAACTTGTATATAATGATAAAGTTGAAGTTATTAAAGATAAAATAAAAAACATAAAAGCCTCTTTAGATGGAGTAGAGTGGACTCTTGAGATTAAAAATAAAGATTATAGATTTTTTGCTCCTATTTTAGGAGAGTTTAATGCTATTAATATTTCTCTTGCTATATTTATGGCTATTACTTTAGGAGAGACAATAGAAGATATTCAAAAAAGAGTATCAAAACTTGAACCTATTCCTCATAGACTTCAAAAAATTGAAGTAGGGGGTAAGATTATAATAGATGATAGCTTTAATGGAAATTTAGAAGGAATGATATCTTCTTATGAACTTATAAAAGAGTATCCGGGAAGAAAAATTATAATCACTCCCGGGATTGTAGAAACAACTGAAGATCAAAATATAAAACTTGCAAAAAAAATAGATGAAATATTTGATATTGTAATTATTACTGGTAAAATAAATAAAAAAATATTAGGAGAAAACATTATTAAAGCTGAAAAAATATTTTTAAATAACAAAACAAAGTTAGAAAAAATTTTATCGGATATTACAACAAGTGGTGATTTGATCCTTTTTAGTAATGATACACCAGATTATTTATAATGAGCTAGATTTATTAATAAAGGAATTGAAATACCTGTAAATAGGAGGAGTAGATACTCTAAAAATAGAGTAGAGGGGTGTTAGATTTTTTTTAAGAACTCTGTTTTTAAAAAAACTTGTCCTATTCCGTCTACTTTACAAGATATATGATCTTCAACATCACACATTTTAATATTTTTTATAATTGTTCCTCTTTTTATAGTTTTTGAAGTTCCTTTTACGTCTAAATCTTTTATAACACTAACATTATCTCCATTTTTTAATACATTATTGTTAGCATCTAAAACTATCTTTTGAGAATTAACTACATTTAGTTCTTCATCTGTTAAATACATCATATCTACTAAATCGTTTCTTCCTAAATCTTTTAATATTATATAACTTAGAACTTTTGTAGCACTATCTTCACTCCACATACTGTTATTCAAAAGAGGCATTAAATAC
>CAZEOW010000032.1:0-10295 GCA_964514005.1 uncultured Nautiliales bacterium | reverse complement strand
TTCGCTTTATTTAAATACTTTTTTAGCAATGTTATTTTATATCGAATTGACGTTATTATAAGAAATTCTATCAAAATTTAATGAGTTTTAAAAAGTTATTAACTAATTAGTAATTATTGTCTAACTAATAAAAAAACAGCATATACTTTAGTTTCTTTTAAGAAGAAGAAAATTATTTATCATTATTCATCTTTAAAGGTCTCACCTTTTAAGGTGAGAATAAAAAGTGTGGATAATAATAAAATTATTATTAATCTACCACACTAAATCCTACTACATTAGGATTTTCTTTAATGGTTACCCCATCTTTTGTAACTGCATCTATTAAGTCAATTCCGTCATCAATTTTACCATTTCTATTTACATCTACTATAACATAGTATTTTCCTACTTTTAAAGGAGCTTTCCATATGGTTTGTAAATTATAACCATTTCTACAGCTAATTTGAACCGGTAAAGTCATATGTCTTCCTCTTACATCCATAAAATCTTTCAGTTGCATATCTTTATACAGTTTATATTTATTAGCATCTATAATATATAAATCTACTATTTGATGATTATAAAGTGGAGAAGGATTTTCTACGCCTTTTTCATCTATATAAGTGTTGTATTTTCTCATCCACCACCATCCTCTATTTCTAATGTATGGGTTCCATACTGCTTTTACACCTTTTTGTGTCCAGTATCTTGCCCACCACCATTCAGTAGGAATAGTATTGTCTGCATTTACTGTAAAAGTATCTCTATAATCATACAATGAGGTATATCTTCTTGTTTCCCAATGTTGATAAGGTCTTCCCATTAATCCACCTGAAGCAATATTGATATAACTTACATCTGGAAGAGGGTTTGCGGAAGTGTCTTTAAATGTAATATCTAATTTTACATCTCCGTCATTTGGATTAAATTTATGGTCATCGTTTTTATCTATAATAATAGTATAGTGATTATTTTGAGAAGTTGGATTAATAATTTTTAGAATATTTTTATTAAATAACTCTGTTGTATCTATAAATTTAGATACACAATTGTTATCTGTATAAATAGGATTTCTTATTATTTCTCCAAACAGTTCATCTCCTTTATTAGGAGCTGCTTCACTTTTATATAAATAAGCATATCTTTGAGTTACGCATTCTCCTGTCGCATTATTTCCATATTTAATGTATACAGTAGTATTAGTATCTGAATTTGCTTCATTAAATGCAGTTGTTATTTCTTCCCCGTTACTATCTGCAGTAGTTGTTACATTTGCATCAAATTTTACAATATTAATAGCATTAGGAATATAATAATCTATTCCTTTATCATAAGTATCATTTGAATTCATATCTATTACAATGTCTAATTTTTTATTTTCAGTTATATCTTTAGTATATCCATACCCCTCTACATCTTGAGTAGTTATCAGTTTAGCAAGATCAATATGAGGTAAAAATGTTGTATTATTATCAGCTTCAGTAATATCTGCTTCAGTTCCTTTACTTCCATCTTCATTTGCATTTCTTACTTCATTAGATGCTAAATCATATCCATCATTTAAATCAATTGTATCTTCATCTATTACGAATATTTTAGCTGTTTCTGCAGATGTTGGTAAATTATTTACATTTAGATATAAGTATGTTTTATCTCCGCTTTCTTTTTCAAAGATACTATTTTGCTTTTCTTTTGAAGAGTTACTAACAAAATAGTTTAATTCATTTGCTTCAGTATTCATTACAATAAATCCAGCTACACCTTGACCATCTATTCCATCTATATATTTATCGTATTGGCCATTTCCATCTAAATCTTCTCCTACATCAAATTTTCCATTTTTATTAGTGTCAATAATTATAGAATAAGCATTGTTACTATCTCCTGGATTTATTAATTTAGGATCTCTATTTAAATTCCAAATAAGTGTAGGTTTAAGAGTTCTAAATGTTTGATTGTCATCTACTTTCACATCTTTTCTTGAAGTAATAGCAATTTCTTCTAAATCTGTTCCGTTTTCAAAAACACCACCTGTAAAAGGCACTACATAAATATCAACGCTATCATAAGTTTTATATTCATCTCCTACTTTAGTTTTATAAGGAAGTCTATCTGCTTTTACATAAACTTTTGTTAAGTTACTATCACTGCCATCAGGATTTTTACTCCCTGTTTCAAAGAAAGTATTTGTAATAGTCGCATTAGAAATATTTCCATCTTCTACACTAACTGCACTTACAACTGGTTTTGGCATTTCATTAGGGTTATTAGGTTTTTTTAAAAGTAAAAAGAAGTTTTGTTTAAAATTGGTATCTTTATTTTCTAAAGATTTTACTCTTACATAAAATGCTTTAATACTTAAATTATCAGATACTATGCTATATTTCCATTTCCCATTAAGTTTTTTTCTCTCAACTCCAACATCATACCAAATAGGCATAGGACCTATTACCCCATTTTCGTCACTTTTAACTTCTGCAAAAGAGATTAGCTTTCCGTTAGGGTCTAAAATTTCAATTCTATGCAATTGATTAGGAGCTATCCCTCCTATTTTTACATACATAGTTTCAAGAGGAGCAATTTTATTAGTTTCTTTTAAATTTGAATCATAAATTGTTATTAATTGTTGTGTAGGAATTTTTTTTTCTTTCAAACAGCCTGTAGTTAGTAAAACAATTGAAAACATTGAAGGTATAAGTAACTTTTTCATATCAACTCCTTATTTAAATATTTTATCTAATGGGACATCTATTGCTAAATTAGCCATCCAATAGCTATTGTTATTAGTAGCACCTTTATGTTCTAAACTTTCTCTTGCAATATTAAATACTCCTCCTCCTATACTAATCCACCAAAATTTTAATTTACCTCCTATATTTACTATGCCATTTTTTCCATTTTTATCTATACCTTGAATTTCCCCTATTATCCAAAAATGTTTAAATAGTTTTAAATCAGTTCCTGCACTAAACACAACATCTGTACTTTCATTTTCATTATATACTTTTTCTGCACATAAATTTAACGATAAAACAGCATTTTCAGTAAATAATGGAGCATTGATAGTAGTTGTTATATAAGGGTTATATAAAATATCTTTTTCATTTGAAAAGTCGTTAGCTGCAATTGAAACTAAATTCACTCCTACTGCAATCTGAGGAATATAATTATTTGTTAGATGAAAAATTCTTGCTTTTAAATGCCAAGTATCCATTTTAATATTGGTATAATCAAAATTATTCCAAATAAATACTCTTTTAGTATATCCAAGTTCAACATCATCTGAAGTTGACACCATAATAGACCCTGCAGTTAAATATAATTTATCACCTTGAATTTTCCCAGCATCTATTGTATTACTGCTTATATATATATGTCCTTTTCCCATTGTATTTGCTTTAGGGACTAATATAAGAGCATCCTCTCCCCACATCATAGAGGCTGATATTGTTCTTTTAAATAGTGCATACTCTTCATCTTTTGTTTCAGCATAAACTAAGGAAAACAGTATACTAATTAACATTACAATTTTTTTCAAATTCATGACTAACTCCTTTTTTATTACCATTTTACAACTTTAATTTTAATATTTGCTTAAATTGGAATGATTTTTATGTGGTATAATACATAAAAAAAAGGTTTTGTTTTGGGAAAGAAATTGGTAATAGTTGAATCACCTGCAAAAGCAAGAACAATTAAAAATTTTTTAGGAAAAGATTATGAAGTAGTTGCGAGTAAAGGGCATATTAGAGATTTACCAAAAACATCATTTGGTATAAAAATAGAAGATAATAAGTTTATTCCTGAATATAAAGTTACAAAAGATCATCAAGAAATAGCAAAAGAGTTAAAAGAAAAGGCTAAAAAAGCAGATATTATTTATATAGCAACAGATGAAGATAGAGAGGGTGAAGCTATAGGATTTCATATTGCTCATATAATAGGTAAAAAACCTGATAAACTTCCAAGAATTGTGTTTCACGAAATTACAAAAAATGCTATAAAAAAAGCTCTAAAAAATCCAAGACAACTTGATATTAATAGAGTTAATGCTCAACAAGCAAGAAGACTTTTAGATAGAATTGTAGGATATAAACTTTCACCTCTTCTTAATAAAAAAATTCAAAAAGGTCTGAGTGCTGGAAGAGTTCAAAGTGCTGCACTTAAACTTGTAGTAGATAGAGAAAGAGAAATAAAAGAGTTTAAACCGCAAGAGTATTGGACAATTGAAGGTATATTTAAAGGAGTTGAAGGCAACTTAATAAAATTAAACGGACAAAAATTAGAGAAATTTTCTATAAAAACTCAAGAAGCTAAAAAAATTGTAGATGAATTAAAGCCACTTGAATATGTTGTATCAAAAATTGAAAAAAAATTTACTACTTCTAAAGCTCCAGCTCCTTTTATGACTTCAACCCTTCAACAAGTAGCAAGCAGTGAACTTGGATTTTCTCCAAGAAAAACTATGCAAATAGCTCAAAAGCTATATGAAGGAGTAAAAACGCCTATAGGTGAGAGTGGAATAATTACTTATATGAGAACTGATAGTTTAAATATTGCAAAAGAAGCACAAGAAGCGGCTGTAGAATTTATAAAAGGGCATTTTGGTGAAGAATATGCAGAATCTAAAAACTATAAAACAACCTCAAATTCAGCTCAAGAAGCACACGAAGCAATAAGACCTGTAGATGTAAGACTTACTCCTGATGATTTAAAAAGCTATTTAAAAAGAGATGAGCTAAAACTTTATACTCTCATTTTTAATAGATTTATTGCATCTCAAATGAAAGATGCAAAATATGAAGTTCAAAATATTTATCTTACAAATGAAAAAGGCAAATTTAAAATAAGCGGTAAAAAACTTGTATTTGATGGCTTTTATAAAGTATATGGAAAAGCAAGTGCAGATGAATTATTGCCTGAATTTAAAGAAAAAGAAAAGTTAAAACCTGAAGAAGTTAAAGCAATTCAACACTTTACAAAACCGCCTGAGAGATATACTGAAGCTTCTTTAATTAAAAAGCTTGAATCTTTAGGAATTGGAAGACCTTCAACTTATGCTCCTACAATTACTATTTTGCAAAACAGAGATTATATAGAAATTAAAAATAAAAAACTTTATCCAACAAAGATAGCATTTAATGTAATTGAAACACTTGAGAAACATTTTCCTGATATTGTAGATGCAAATTTTACTGCTAATATGGAAGATATGCTTGATAAAATTGCTAAAGGAGATAAAGATTGGCAAGAGATGCTAAAAGAGTTTTACTATCCTTTTATGGAACTTATAGATAAAGGCTATAAAGAGATACCATCTTTAAAAATAGCAAAACCAATAGATGAAATTTGTCCTTTGTGTGGTTCTCCTTTAGTTATTAGAAAAGGTAGATTTGGAGAATTTATAGCATGCAGTGCTTATCCAAAATGTAGATATACAAGGGCAATAGAGGAAGAAGATAAAAAAACTAACATTATATGTGAAAAGTGTGGAGCTAATATGGTTATAAAAAGAGGTAAAAATGGAGAATTTTTAGCTTGTAGTAATTATCCAAAGTGTAAAAATACAAAGCCTCTTAATCCTCCTGAAGTATTAGAAGATGTAAAATGTCCAGAATGTGGAGGAGATATTATAAAAAGGAACTCTAAAAAGGGTGAATTTTATGGATGTAGTAATTATCCTAAATGTAACTTTATTTCTAAATATAGACCAGTAAATAAAAGATGTCCAGAGTGTGGATATTTAATGGCTAAAAGAAGCTATAGAAAAAAAGATATTTATGAGTGTATAAAGTGTAAACATAGGGAAGAAGTATGAAGATAGGAATTATATCTGATACTCACAAAAAGCTTGGCCGTGCTAAAAAAGCAGTAGATTTATTAATAGATAAAGGAGCTGAGTTTATAATTCATGCAGGAGATATTGTAAGAGAAGAGCTTTTAGAATATCTAGAAGAGAAAAAAATAAAATATGTAGCAGTCCTTGGAAATAATGATTTTCATCTTTATAGAGTAGTGGATAAATATAATCTTACAACAGAGCCTTATTATTTTAAATTTACTAATAAAACTTTTAAACTAATGCATTATCCTAAATATATTTTCCCTTTAGATACAGATATTATTATTTATGGTCATACTCACGATATTGATATCTCTTTTAATGGGAAAAATCTTATTTTAAATCCAGGCGAAGTGTGTGCAAGGGATAGTGGATTTTCAAGTTGTATCCTTTTAAATATTAAAAAAAACTATTATAAAGTAACACTGTTTTACAGAAAAATAAAAGAAAAAGAGTGGAAAAGCAAAGTTAAAGAGTTTTTATTATGATTTATTTATGTGCGATTTCCAATATCCGCTCGGGTGCTTGCAAGGAAGATTGTAAGTTTTGCACTCAAAGTGTAAAATGGGGAGCGGATATTAAGAGATACAAACAAAAAAGTATAAAAACTATAGTAGATGAAGCAAAACTTGCAAGAAAACATAAAGCAAGCGGTTTTTGTCTTGTTACAAGCGGGAAAAGCCTTGATGATAAAACGCTTGAATACGTGTGCAAAGCTAGCAGGGCAATATTAAAAGAAGTAGATATTTCTATAATTGCCTGCAACGGCACAGCTGAAAAAGAAAAGCTTAAAGAATTGAAAAAAGCCGGTGTAAAAATTTATAATCACAATCTTGAAACAAGCCGCGAATATTATCCAAAAATTTGCACTACTCACAGCTGGGATGAGAGATTTAATACTTGTGAAAATGTAAAAAGTGTGGGGCTAAGGCTTTGCAGTGGCGGAATTTTTGGAATGGGTGAGAGTGAAAAAGATAGAAAATCTTTGCTTAAATCATTAAAAGAACTAAATCCTGAAGGAATTCCTCTTAATTTCTTTATTGAAAATCCTGCACTTGTTTTAAAAGCCACTCATACAAAAGAGATGGCTCTTAATATTATTAAAACTTTTAGGAAAAATTTTGAAAATTCTATTATAATGCTTGCAGGTGGAAGAGAAGTAGTTTTTGGTAAAGATTGGCTTGAAGGAATTGAAGCTGGGGCTAACTCTATTATTATAGGAGATTATCTTACTGCAAAAGGTGAAAAAGCCAGTAAAGACTTGGAAAGTTTAGAACAAAAAGGAATAGAAATAGCAAATGAATGCTGAAATTACTTTAATTATTTCTTTATCTTTAATTTTACTCTTATCTCCATTTATAAGTAATATTTTAAAACTTCCAATAACAATGGTAGAGATTTTTTTTGGTGCAGTTTTAGCAGGGGCAGGGTTTATTTATAAAAATGAAATGTTTAATATTTTAGCAGAAGTAGGATTTTTATATTTAATGCTACTTGCCGGTATGGAAGTAAATTTAAAAGAACTTTTTCAAATGGATAGGAAAGTTCTTCTAAAATCTTTAGCTTTTTTAGCTATTTTATATTTTTTTGCAATATCTATTGTTTTTATTTTGAATTTATCAAAAGTCTTTATAATTATTTTACCTCTTATTTCCATTGGACTTATGATTTCTATCCAGCAGGAAATAGGCAAAAAAAATTGGCTTAATTTTGCTATTAAAGTTGGGATTTGGGGAGAAGTTTTATCTATTGTAATTTTAACTATTATTAGTGGATATTTTAAATTCGGGATAAATATAGAGTTTTTTAAAAATATAGCTACTTTATTTATTTTTATGGTGTTTTTAGGATTTGTTTATATTTTATCAAGATCTCTTTTTTGGTGGTTCCCTACTTTAAAGCACTATCTTATGCCAGATGGAGATAAATATCATCAAGATATTAGAATTGCTATGAGTCTATTTTTTATAATGATTGCATTTTTACTTACTCTTCATTTAGATGTAGTTTTAGGAGCTTTTGTTGTTGGAATGTTTACAAGGACATTTTTTGACCATAATCATAAATTAGAAGATAAGCTTGCCCCTTTTGGATTTGGATTTTTAGTAACTATATTTTTTGTTCATGTTGGAAGTTCTCTAAATTTACAACTTATCTCTTTATCTACAATAATTGATAGTTTTATTTTAGTACTTATAATGATTATTTTAAGAGTAATATCCTCTTTTATCTTTTTAAAAGAGCTTGGATTTAAAAGAGTAGTTTTAATGGGATTTTCTTTATCTATGCCTCTTACTTTATTAATAGCAACTGCTACTTTGGCTCATCAAAATAATATTATAAACGACTATCTATTTAATGTCCTTGTATTTACTTCGGTTTTGGAAGTTATTGTAGTAATGGTTAGTATTAAGTTAATAAACTTAAATGTTATAATTTCGCAAAAAAAGGATAATAAATGATTATTACGAGATTTGCTCCATCTCCTACGGGATATTTGCATATAGGAGGACTAAGAACTGCTCTATTTAATTGGCTTTGGGCTAGAAAAAATAGTGGGAAATTCAGACTTAGAATTGAAGATACGGATTTAAGCAGAAATAAACAAGAAGCGGTTGATGCTATTATAAAAGCGTTTAACTGGACGGGACTTAATTATGACGATGAGGTTGTATTTCAAAGTGAGAGATTTGATATTTATAAAAAATATGTAGATGAGCTTTTGAAAAAAAATCTTGCTTATAAATGTTATTTGACAAAAGAAGAGCTTGAAGAGATTAGAAATGCTAAACTAAAAGGTGAAACTCCGAGTATAGATATTAGAAAATATAGAGATTTTGAAGGTGAGCTTGATAAACCTTATGTAGTTAGATTTAAAGTGCCGCTTGATGGGAAAATATGCTTTAATGACGGAGTAAAAGGAAAGCAGTGTGTTGAAGCCAAAGAGATAGAAGATTTTGTAATAGCAAGAAGTGATGGGACACCTACATATAATTTCGTTGTTGTAATTGATGATTATGAAATGGGAATGACGGATATTATAAGAGGGGATGATCATTTAAGAAATACTTTTAAACAGCTTTTAGTTTATAAGGCTTTTGGATGGGATGTGCCAAAATTCTATCATGTGCCTATGATTCATAATGAAAAAGGTGCAAAAATGTCAAAAAGAGACGGGGCTGTTGATGTTATGGAATATAAAAAAGAGGGGTATCTGCCTGAAGCACTTTTAAACTTTTTAGTGCGTCTTGGCTGGTCGCATGGGGATCAAGAGATATTCAGTATCGATGAGATGATAAGACTATTTGACCCAAAAGACATCAATAAAGCCCCAAGCAGATTTAATAAAGAAAAGCTTGACTGGCTCAATTCCCATTATATTAAAAACTCTCCTAACTCTAGAGTAGAGAAACTATTAAGAGATGATTTTGGTATAGATATCGTAAACCACGATAAAAAAGAGATTTTAATAGACGAATTGAAAGAAAGGGTAAAAACCTTAAAAGAGATGGCTAGTGAGATTGATAAAATCTTAACACCTCCTAAAAGTTACAATGAAAAAGCAGTTAAGAAATTCTTAAAAGACGAAGTTTTAACTAATTTAAGAGATTTTGTGTTATTTCTAAAAGATAAAAATCCTAACTTACCGCCTGAATGGCACGATGTGATGGATGAGTTTTTAAAATTAAAAGGCATTAAACCGAAATTCCTAATGCCGCCTCTTAGAATTGCAATGGTTGGTGATACTAAAGGAATTGATTTAGCCGCACTTTTAAGTGTTCTTGGAAAAAAAGAGGTTATTAAGAGAATTAATACTTTATTTACTAATAATAGTTTCTCCTAAATCTACACCATTAATTACTAATGCAGTTGTCAGAACTTGTTTAAGTAGAGATACCTGCTGTAGTAGCGGGTTTTTTTTCTATGTAAAAGGTTGGAGCGTTGACTTTTCAATACAATATACCAAGTATTAATAGTGTTGAGTCTAAAATGAGTGGAGGATGTGAATTTGGTACCGATTGTTCTATAGGCTTTAGATGGATAGTATTAAACACTATGAGACAAGAAATGTTTACAGATAACTGAATTTAGAGAGTTTTAAGATATAAAATATGAATCTGGCGGAGAGGGAGGGATTCGAACCCTCGGTGAGTGTTAACTCACACACGCGTTCCAGGCGTGCGCCTTAAACCACTCGGCCACCTCTCCACAAAATATAAATAAAATTATATCAGATATGAGATAATTATAAGAAACCAATAACTCTATTTTCTAATTCTTCTACACTTTCTTTTATTAATTTATCATAGATTAGTATTCCCATATTGGGATTATACCAAAGTTTTTAGCTTTTTTGCAGTTAAAATTTGTATTGTTTCAGCCTATTTAGTCAGTGCCCTATTTGCTATCGAATTGACGTTATTTTATGATATTATATTAAATTGAACTTACGTTAAATAATGACTATTTA
>CAZEOW010000031.1:0-10620 GCA_964514005.1 uncultured Nautiliales bacterium | reverse complement strand
CACTTTTTAGCTTTTTTGAAGTGTTAAAAAATTTACACCTCTTACTGAGCAGATTTAAATACTTTTTGTTAAATCGAACTCGTGTTAATTTAATCTCCTCCCCATCTTGAAATTAAAGCTGCATTTAATTTAAAGTATCTTGGAATATCATTTCCATCATATGTTCCACTTTTTGTAGATGCTTCTCCTGAAATATCAAGTTGAATCCACTTAAGTCCAATTCCTAATCCTGCTGTTAAAATAACTCCCTCTTCATCTTGAAGCATATTTCTCATACCACCCATTCTTATACTAAACCAACTTTTATAGATATTAAATCCTCCTCCTATGTATTGAGATTTATAATCACTTATTGAAGTATCATTTTCAGTTAAATCAATATCCATAGCAAATGTCATATAATCAGTTAAATCAAGTGCTATACCTGTTCTTACCATTGGTTTTACTCTGTATTTACTTCCATCATAGTAATCAAACGCTGGAGAATTTAAATATTTTCCTACTATTCCTATTTTTAATTTATCAGCTTTAGCTAAAAGACCTATATCAATACCAAAATTAGAAGAAGATTTTTGATTATTATCTAAAGATTTTTGAAGCTCATTATCATCACTATCTAAAGATATTTTACTTTTGTAAGTAATTCCATTAATATACTTTAAAGTAGTCCCTATACTCAACTGCATATTAGCAATATCAAAACTTTTTGCATATGCTACAGGCACTTCCATTAAAGCAACTCCATTTACATTGATATAGGTTAAATCATTATCTAAAGCATATTCAAGAGAATATCTTTCATATGTATCTTTATCAGTAGCTCCATATAAGTCCTCTTTAGGTTTATAATAATAATATCCATCATCATTAGCAAAGATTAAATAAAGATGTTCTCTATCAATAACAGCATTAGCTCCTAATTCACTCAATAAATAAGCACCTACAGAAAAAGATGATATTTGAGTAGAAAAATAAGCTCCCGTTACCACATCTAAACCATTTCCATTTGATAGTTTATAAATCTCTTCTAAAGCTTTTTGCATTCTTATATTATCACCACTAGCTGTATTACTACCACTAATAGGAGCATTATTAGCAATATGATCTATTGTTTGAGTTAAATGATATTTATTTGCTAAATTATTAATATGATCAATCAAATTTATCTCTCTTACTCCTACTCCAGCATCTAGACTAAATTCAGCTGTATATCTATTATATGCTAATAACGCAGGATTATAATAAATACTTGCTGAACCTATAGCATTTGCAACGCCTGCTCCTCCCATTCCTACAGCTTCAAAACCTATAGGCTGAAATTCAAGAGCAAAAACTCCACTAAGAGCCAATAAAGCACTAATAACCTTTTTCATTTAAAGCTCCTTAATCAAACTTCCAGCTAACTTGTAATCCACCTCTTAATGCTTGAGTAATATTAGTAGGCCAAATTACTTTACCTCCCTTATAACTCTTTTCTCCACCATCTCTATACATATAAGAGTAACTACTAAATAATCCCACTTCTAATCCTCTTATAACGGTATATCCAAAATATACAGAGGTATCTAAATTAAATCCTGCTTTATTTGTAAAAGTAATTCCCGGAGCTGCCGTATTTTGCACATTTTCATAAAAAGGAATTCCAAAAGTAATCTCATATTTAAATCTTAAATCATTTCTATTTTTTCCAGCAGTATTACTCTCAAACCAATAACCTAAATCAAATGTAGCTGTTGCAGTAGTCTCTTCTACAAGTTGAGTAGTTCCAGCATCTGGGTCATTAAATCTTTTAAAAGTATTTAAAACATAACTAAATCCTGTTGTTAATCTATGAAGATTAGATAATTTATAATGAAGTAAAAATCTCATAGAGTTACTCATAATAGTAGCATAGTTCTTTACAATCACACTATCATCACTTCTATCAAGCCACTCTTCAGTAGTAGTATTTGGTTTTAAAGTTGAAGTAAAGTCCATAGATAGATCAAAGTTATTATTTAATCTAATTAAACTTCCACTAAGATACACAGGACTGCTTACATTTATTTTAGACTTTACAGCAATTTCAGAATTTTTAGGATAAGTTTTTCCACTATAAGGACTTGTATAATATCCACTAAAAGTATAGATAAATTTTTCTGTATATTTAAAGTTTTCAACACCTATTGCAAAGTAACTATATCCATCAAAATTCCTATCTGCCGCAAATAAAGATACTCCAATTAATGCTAAAGATAAAATTTTCTTCATCTTATTCTCCTTTATTGACATTGAGTATTAGTATCTGAATCACTAAAATAGTTTTCAACATTTTCTAATTGTTCTCTAACAAATCTATTAAGTTCTATATTTACTTCTTCTCTATTTTTACCACTAACTAAATTTTTAAGTTTATTAAAAGAATTACTGTCTAATGTAGGCATTCTTCTAAACATATCCACCACATCAAAACTATCAACTAAAATTTCAGAAGTAGCACTTAATAAATCAACCCCTTTTAAATTTTTAACATTTACTTCATAAATATTGTAATTTTTACAAAGTTCTGGAACAAATAAAGTATCTTTTTTATCTAAAAGGTATTTTATTCTATTTTCTTTTGTAACTGCTACATAACTGCCATTTGAAAAGTTTGCATTAGAAATAACAACAGGAATATCACACTGCCAATCAGATGTAGAATCTCCATATAAATAACAAGTTTTTACCCTATATTCGCCAGGGAAAGTCTCTATTCTTTGATACTCTCTTACAAACTCATTGTTATTATAATATGCAAGAATTCTATAAAATGTATTGTTTGCTTGTTTAGCCGCTTCTTCAAAGCCATCAGTAGTAACTTTAGGAGTATAATAAATCTGAACTGATAAAATAGCATCATCACTTACATTTTTTTTCAATTCATCTAAAGGTTTAGTAGTATTAGCCTCTGTTACAGAGTCGGTAAAATCTACGTTCTTATCATCCTTAATATTTGCTTTAACAAAGCTATATGTATTATTATAGTCTTTTACTAAATCGCTATTATTATAGTCTACTACATCTTTTATCACCGCTGCCGCTGTTAAAATTTTATCACTATAATATGTTTTTAAATCTGTTCTATTATTTTCATAAGATTTACTATCACCCCTTAAGGCGTTTCTTTTATCTAAAATTGCATTTTCTGCAGTTGTAACATTTGAAATAACTAAATCAGGAGCTTTATTAGGAGTAATCTTTTTATACATATTTAACATTTCTCTTAATCTTATACTACTAATAGAGCTTACTAACTGAACATTATTTCTTGCCCTTGCTTTTAAAATTACAATAAAATCCTCATTTTTAATCATATCAGCAATAGTATCATTAATCTCCCAATTCCATTTTCCATTACTATCTGCTTGAATGTTTGCTAAAGTTTGATTATTATCCCCTCTATAAATTGTAATATTTGCATCAGCTATTTTTGCATCAAACACAAGTCCTAAAAAAGTTATTTTAGTAGGATTTTGAACTTTTTTTATCTCTTCTAAAATATTATCACTATTACTTAAATCACCAATAAAGACAAGTCCAAAAAGAGCTGGATTTTGTTGAGATTTTTGTTCAACTTTTTTTGCAATATCAGTTACATTAAAATCACTCCCTGTAATAGATGTATTTTTTATTATATCTCTTAAAGTTTGAATAAATTTTACCTTCTTAGAAACAACTCCATCAGATTCTGCTTTTAAATATATAGCATTCAATTTTTGAAGTAACTTCATTTTTTTAGGATTTTCAAAAGCCTCTTCTTTATCAATACCAAACTTATTTAAAATTGTTTCTATTTCTGTAGAGTTAGCATCAGCTAAAAGAGTAGTTAAAGGAGTTACAACAAAATTATCATCTAAATTAGTTTGAGAAACATTCAAAATTAAAGGAAATGTTTGAGTTACATTAGTATCTCCAATTACTCCATTTTCTACACTGATATAAGAAGGTTTAGTTACACAATTTTTTAATAAATATTCTCCATTTCCAAGCTCTTCACTTGAGTTACATTCGGAAGCAGAAACATTAGCATGCAAAATTTCATCATCTATTACTTTTACTTTATAATCTTCATAATTAACTTTTACACTTCTACCAGCAAAAATATTTTCTGGATTGTAATTAATCTTAGCATCTGTTACACTACTATTTTCTCCACATCCTATTATAAAAGCAGCTGCTATAATAGAAGTTGTTAATATCCTTTTCATAATAATCCTCCTTAACAACAGGTTAAGATTATTTTAACATAAAAAGAGGAAAAAAAGAAGAAAAATTATCCTTGCCAGATCATATCTTCAATATCTATTTCATTCTTAATTAATTTATTAAAAGTAGTAAAGTAGATATCTTTTGCTTTTTCAAGAGAAATTTTAGCACTATTTATTCTTATTACATCATTTACCACTTTACCAACTTTTTCATAGTAAATTCCAATTTCTTTACAAAGTTTTTCAAATTTTTCTTCATTTTCAGGAGCAATTTCTACAAATGCTCTACTTAAACTTTCGCTAAAAATATCTTCTTCATTTTCTACTTTCATATCTATTTCTATTCCCTTATCACTTATACAAGCCCATTTATAAACAGCTATAGCAGCTCCCCCACTACTGATATCTTTTGCACTCTCAATTAAATTACTCTCTAAAACTTTCCATAATTTAACTTCTTTTTCAAAATCAACTTCAGGATGAACTCCTGCAACTTTTTTAGCAAATACTTTTAAATACAAACTTCCTCCAAATTCACTTTTAGTCTCACCTACTAAATATATACTATTTCCAATTTTTTTAATTTCACTTGAGCGATAATTATCTCCCACCCCAACCATTGCTATTTCTGGAGTAGGATATACACTCTCTCCTTCATTTTCATTATATAAAGAAACATTTCCACTCACTACCGGTGTATTTAATGCTTTACAAGCATCTTTAATACCCTCACAAGCTTCTTTAAATTGCCACATTACTTCAGGATTTAAAGGATTTCCAAAATTTAAACAATCAGTAATTGCTTTTGGAGTAATCTTTTTAACAGCTACATTTCTTCCTGCTTCCATAACAGCTGCTGCTGCTCCTTTTTTTGGATCTATATAACAATATCTAGCATTACAATCTGTGCTCATTCCTATAAATTTTCCATTCTCTTTTACTCTAATTACACTTCCATCTACTCTTTTTGTATCTACACTATTTGTTTGAACCATACTATCATATTGTTCATAAATCCAAGCTTTATCTACAACTTCAACATCTCTTATAAGAGTTTCAAAAGCTTTTTGAATATCAACTTTTGGAACTTCAATATCCTTAATCTCTTTTAAATATTTAGGCTCTTTAACAGGTCTTACTAATTCAGGTGCTTCTTCTGTAATAGGAGCTACAGGAATATCTGCTACTTTTTCTCCATACCAATATAATTCTACTCTTCCTGTATCTGTAACTTCACCTATTACCTCAGCATCTAAATCATATTTTTTAAATATTTCAATTACTTTATCTTCATATCCTTTTTTAGCACAAATTAACATTCTCTCTTGAGATTCACTAAGCATCAATTCATAAGGATTCATTCCCTCTTCCCTCATTGGAACTTTATCCAGATACATTACTATACCACTTCCACTCTTTCCTGCCATTTCAAAAGAACTAGATGTAAGTCCAGCTGCTCCCATATCTTGAATACCAACAATATAATCTGTTTTAAAAAGTTCTAAACACGCTTCCATTAGTAATTTTTCAGTAAAAGGATCTCCAACTTGCACTGTAGGTCTTTGGTCTTCATCACCTTCTTTAAAACTATCACTACTCATAACAGCTCCACCAAGTCCATCTCTTCCAGTTTTACTACCCACATAAATTACAGGATTTCCTACTCCTTCAGCTTTAGCATAAAAAATTTCATCTTGTTTTGCAATACCAAGAGAAAACGCATTTACTAAAATATTACCTTTATAACTATCTTCAAATGTAGTCTCGCCCCCAATAGTAGGAACTCCTACACAATTTCCATATCCAGCAATTCCAGCTACAACTCCACTTAATAAATGTCTATGAAGTTTAGCTTTTTCACTATCCCCTTCTATATGAGCAAATCTAATAGCATTTAAATTAGCAACAGGTCTTGCTCCCATAGTAAAAACATCTCTTAATATTCCACCAACTCCAGTTGCAGCCCCTTGATAAGGTTCTATAAAACTTGGATGGTTATGAGATTCCATTTTAAAAACAGCTGCCATTCCATCACCAATATCTATAACTCCCGCATTCTCTCCTGGTCCTTGAATAACCCATGGAGCCTCAGTTGGAAATCCTTTTAAATAAACCTTACTTGATTTATAAGAACAATGCTCACTCCACATTGCACTAAATATTCCAAGTTCTACTAAATTAGGCTCTCTTCCTAAGATTTTTTTAATATGCTCATAATCTTCCCATGAAAGTTTATGTCTTTGTAACAATTCATTAAGATTATTTTTATCAATTTCATATGCCATAACAAAGCCTTTTTTAAAAGAATTTTACAAAAAGATGAAAGTTTAGTAAAGAAAATTGGTTAAATAGAATCTATACTTTCTAAATAAAATATTTAAAATTTACAATATTTACTATATAAAACTAAATTTTTATGAATTAAAATAAATCAATATTAATTAGTCAATAAAGCTTATATATTTTTTGTATAATTACATAAAAAAAAGGAGAAGCGGTGGATTATTATGAAATATTAGGGGTTAGTAGAACCGCTACTGAAATAGAAATAAAAAAGGCTTATAGAAAACTTGCTATGAAATATCATCCCGATAGAAATCCGGGAGATAAAGAAGCAGAAGAAAAATTTAAATTAATAAATGAGGCTTATCAAGTATTAAGTGATAAAGAAAAAAGAGCAATATATGATAGATATGGAAAAGAAGGGCTTGATGGAAATATAAATAAGGGATTTGATTTTAGTGATATATTTGATATGTTTAATGATATATTTGGAGGAAAAGAGGAAGAAAATTTCCCATTTGAAATAGACAGATTAATGGAAGTTACACTTGAATTTGAAGAAGCAGTATATGGTGTTAGTAAGGAGATAAAAACAACCTATTTTTCTCTATGTCCACAATGTGAAGGAAGTGGAGCAGAAGAAAAAGAGGTATGTCCTACTTGTAAAGGAAGAGGTAGTGTTATAATGGGTAATGGCTTTATGAGAATTTCTCAAACTTGTCCTACTTGTCACGGATTAGGATTTATTCCTAAAAAAGTTTGTTCTAAATGTAAAGGATCAGGCTATATAGTAAAAGAAGAAACTATCAAAATAGATATACCTGCTGGAGTAGATACTGGAATGAAATTAAGAATTCCAGCAAAAGGGAATGAAACAAAAAATTATAGAGGAGATTTATATTTAGTATTTAATGTAAAAGAATCTAAAATTTTCAAAAGGCATGGAAATAATTTAATTGTAGAAGTGCCTATCTTCTTTACAAGTGCTATTTTAGGAGATAAAGTAAAAATACCAACTCTATCAGGAGAAAAAGAGATAGAAATTAAACCTTATACAAAAGATAATACTAAAATAGTTTTTAAAAGAGAAGGAATAATAGACCCTCATACAGGAATAAAAGGAGATTTGATTGCAATTTTACAAATTGTATATCCTAAAAAATTAACTTCAGAACAAAAAGAACTTTTAGAAAAACTTCACAAAAGCTTTGGAGGAGAAATAAAAAAACATAAAAACATTTTAGAAGAAGCAATAGAAAAAGTAAAAAGTTGGTTTGGTGCAAAAAATTAATGCACCAACCAATATATAATCTTTTGAGCTGGATAGAAAATATATTGAGCTAAAGGAGTAAACATTATAAGCATTAAAATTGCAAGCCCATACCTTTCTATTTTGTTATAAAATTTAACTACTGAAAAAAGCTTTAATCTAAGAGACAAATACTTAAGAGCATTTGCACCATCTAAAGGTGGAATAGGAATAGAATTAAATACAGCTAGTACGACATTGATAACTATTAAATACATCAAAAATGTGTAAATAAATATTGCAAATAAAGAAGATGATAAATTTACAAATTTTAACAAAGTAGCTGCAATAGCTGCTACAAAAAAGTTATAAACAATTCCAGCAATAGAAACATTAAAAGCTGCTAAATATCCTCCATTTGAAACTATTCCTAATATATTAACAGGCACAGGTTTTGCCCAACCAAAAATAATAGGATTTTCTATTCCCATAAATTTTTGAGACAAATAAAGTAAAATTGGGAAAATAACACTTCCAAAGGGATCTATATGTTTTAGGGGATTAAGAGATAATCTGCCATAATTAGTAGCTGTTAAATCTCCATAATGTTTTGCAACTAAGCCATGCATAATCTCATGGCCAATAACAGCAATTAAAAAAGCAATAGCTATTGCAAAATATTGAATAACTTCATAAATACTCATTAATTTCCTTTACATCCAGCAGTTAGATAAGGTTTTTTCCCTTCTCTTAACTCTTCTTCTATCTCATCTATAGTTTTACCAACTCTATTCCATCTGATAGTAAAGTTTGCAACATTTTCTTTTTCGTCTTCATTCTCTTTTTGCATAACCCAACTCATATAAATAAACCAAGGTTTTCCCACAATTAATTTATAAGATACAGGTCCCCAAAATCTACTATCATTACTATGATCTCTATTATCTCCCATCATAAAATAGTTATCTTCTGGAACTATAATAGGACCATAATTAAGTACTTCTTGAGGAAAATCTATATTAGGATCGTGATGAATACCTGGATGTAATTTCATATAAGGATTTAATACCCAAATTTCTCCATCTTTTGTAACAATTTTAGCCTTCATTTTTTTTGCAAAAGCAATTGTTTTATCATCATTATCTTCTATTCTTAAATACAAATTTTTATCTCTTACCATTAATTTATCACCACTTACAGCTACACATCTTTTTACAAAATGCATTTTAGGATTTACAGGCCATCTAAAAATTACAATATCACCTCTTTTAGGTCTAGGCCCATCTATTAAATGACCATCTCCTCTAAAATCAGGCAATACAGGAATTTCAAGCCAAGGAATATGGGGAATAGGCACTCCATATGCAAACTTTTTAGCAAACAAAGCATCACCTGGTAAAAGAGTTCTTTTCATACTTCCACTTGGAATAACAAAAGCTTGAGCTAAAAAGAAAATAAACAAAAGAACAATTACAATTGTTCCTGTCCATGTATTTGACCAATGATAAAACTTTTTTAATTTATCCCACATTGTAAATTCTTTTTGCTGCTTTTAGAGTATTTTTTAAAAGCATAGCAATTGTCATAGGTCCAACTCCTCCCGGTACAGGAGTAATAAAAGAAGCCTTTTTGCTAACATTTTCAAAATCTACATCTCCCACAAGTCTTCCATCTTCAAGCCTATTTATTCCTATATCAACAACAATAGCTCCATCTTTTACCATACCTTCAGTAATTAAATTAGGTTTTCCTACTCCTACTATTACTATATCTGCCCTTTTTGTATGAGAAGCTAAATCTTTAGTAGCAATATGACATATATCTACAGTAGCCATTTCATTTACTAACAATGCCCACATTGGTTTTCCTACAATATTACTTGCCCCTACTACACATACATCTTTTCCATATACATCAATATTATACTCTTTAAATAGCTCCATTACTCCAAGAGGTGTACAAGGAGCAAATGTATCAAGTCCTTCTACTAATCTCCCCATATTATAAGGATGAAAACCATCAACATCTTTTTTTGGATCTACTCTTTCTAAGATTTTAGTTGTATCTATATGTTTTGGCAAAGGAAGTTGAATTAAAAGTCCATGAATAGAATCATCATTATTAATTTCATCAATTTTTTTCAAAAGTTCTTCTTGAGAAATATTTTCATCCATTTCATATACAATTGATTTAATTCCAACTTTTTCACAAGCATTTTTTTTCATTTTTACATAAGTGTGACTTGCTGGGTCATTACCTACTAATATTACAGCAAGCCCTGGAGTAATACCAAGTTCTTTTATTTCACTTTTTATCTCTTCTTTAATCTTATCAGATAACTTTTTACCATCTAAAATTGTCATTTCTATTCCTTTATGATAAAATGAAGTTATGAAATTTTATCATAAAAGGCTAATGTAAATGTTAAAAATAATTCCTTTTTTATTTATCTTTTTATATGCACAAGAATGGTTTATTACAAATTATGAATATGGAAAAATGCTTTATACTAATCCAAGAGGAATAAATTGTACTAAATGTCACGGCAAAAAAGGAGAAGGAAAAATAATTACTCATTACATAAATAAAAATGAAGAGGTTATTGCTATAAGAACAAAAAATATTCAAAATATATCATTTAAAAGACTAAAAAAAGCTCTTTTTCATAAAATAAATGTAAAAAAAGAATTAAAGAAAAATCCACATTCTTTAATAAAATACATAAATATTATGCCAATATACAATTATTTAACAGATTCGGAAATAAAAGCAATTATTTTATACTTAAGAAAATCAAAGGATGAAAATGAATCTACAAACATTAGAGACATTAATAAAACAAAATGACATAAAAAAAGC
>CAZEOW010000030.1:4855-10772 GCA_964514005.1 uncultured Nautiliales bacterium | reverse complement strand
CTTCTATGAGATATTTCCTTTTTTATCTTTTCATCAAGTTCCCCTAATGTTTTAGCAAAACCTTTAGGAATAAACATAGGATCATATCCAAAGCCTTTATTACCTCTTGCTTCATCTATTACATCTCCTCTCATAAATCCATGAGTAGTAAACACTCCATAAGGAGTTGCAAGAGCAATAGCTGCGGTATAATAAGCAAATGTTTTTTTAATATTATATTTTTTCAATTCTTCAATTAGTTTGTTTAAATTCTCTTTATCACTTGCATTTTCTCCAGCAAATCTTGCACTATATATTCCCGGAATATTGCCTAATACAGGAACAGTTATACCACTATCATCAGCTAACACTATATCATCTTTAAAAAATTTATATATCTCTTTTGCTTTTTTTATAGCATTTTCTTTAAAACTATTTCCATTTTCTATTATATTTATTGGTTCCATTAAATCTGTATATGCAATAACCTCTATACCTTCAAAAAAATTTCTAATCTCCTTAATTTTCCCTCTATTTGAACTTGCAACAATAATTCTCATCTTTTACTCCCAATTTACTAAAATCATTCCACAATACTGCTTATTTTTATAAAATTCTACTCTAAAAATTTTATTATTCCTATCAAGAGCATATTTTTTTATAAGTTTTTTATATGTAATTTTTTCTCCCGCTTCATTACGTCTTTTACCAACATAACCAATAACATTCACTCTATAATTTTGATTTAAAACTTTAAAATACTTTTTTACGTTTACAACAGTTGCTATATTAGTCTTTATATTTTTTCCATCTACTAATAATTTTACTTCTCTTACTTTACAAGTATTATCAAAATATTGAGGAATAATTTTAGTTTCAAAAAATTTTCCATAATACATATAAAAATATTTTCCTCTTTTTATAATAGCAAGAAGTGGTTCATTTGATGTATAAGAAATATTTTTTGAAGTAAGAGGAAAATAGTTTGTCACTTTTTTTAAATGTTTAATTGGTAAAATACTTTTTTTATTTATAACTACATACTCTTGTTTATTAAAAAGTCTTCTGATTTCTTTTACATTCAAATCAAAACTTCTTTTATACTCTATTCCCATTACTTTCATAAAAGCTTCTATTGCTTTTAATTGGTAAAATATTTTTAATGCTAAATCTCTTATATTTTTACTTGTTTCAATTGCAAAAGCAGACTTATTATGAGTAATTGCAAAATAAGTAAGAGACAACCTCATTTGCTCATCTTTAAATTTTGTTTCAGTATTTTTTATACTAAATTTATGATATTTTTTAGCTAATGAATTATTAATTTGAGACACTACCTCTTGAGCTATCTCTTTTAAATTAGAAAATTTTGGTGTTTCTATTTTTTCTTGGTCTATTATAAAAGCTTGCCCCCATGCTTGAGGATTAAAAATAGAATTTAACCATTTATCTCTATAAAACCCATGTCCATCATGTAAATTCAAAATTAAATCAACTTTTGGATTTAAGATAATTTTTTTTATATCTTGAATAATTTTATAATCTTTATCTTTTTTGGAAATATAAGCAAACTTCCTATTCATATCTCCATATATACCTCTTTTATCAGCAATAATAGAATCAAAATTTAAATTAGGAACAATCCATAATGCTCCTTTTTTTATAGTATAAAATTTAACTAAAAAAGAAGGAGCAAAATAACCTCCAGGTTCATTTCCGTGAATTCCGCCAATAACTAAAAGAGTATTGCCCGGCTTTCCTTCTTTCTTATACAAAGAAAAATGCAAATTTGCTGCATTTAAATATACAAATAGAAAAATTAAAATCCATCTCATTATTTCTCCAATAAGATTTTTACACTACCATCTGAATTTAATTTTACATACAATTTCTTAGGACCATTATAAACATAACCTGGTGAAATATAACTTTCTTTAAATGTTATTCTAAATAGAGGTAAATTTTGTATATTTTGATAAGGAGTAATATTAATATTTTTAAAATAGATTTTTATCTTTTTACCCTTTTTCTTGGCAAAGACTCTTTTTTTATAATTTGCAAATTCTTCAAAATTTTGCCCATTATATCTTCTGAATTTTTTACTATAAAAAGATATATATTTCCAATAATCACTTCTTTTCCATGCATCTCTCCATTTATATAGAAAAGAAAGAATCTGAGCTATTTGATACTTTTTTGCTTTAAAAGGTTTATCTTCTGCAATAAGTAAAAAAGTTTTTTGGTAATTAATCTCTTTTTTTAACTCTTTTAAAAAATTATTTTTCATTACAACACAACCTTTTGTATTATCATCTCTTCTTTTACCAGCAAGAGGATATCCGTGAATCCAGATTCCATGTCCATCTTTTCCTAAAGTTTTATCATACAAATTAGGATAAGAAGTTTGAAAAGCAAAAGGGCCATAATACTGATCTATATTTGCTAAAAAAGCAACTAATCTATAAACCCCTATTGGTGTTTTTAAATCACCTTCTGTTTTTTTATCTCCATCAAGCCCTGTTAAAACAGGAATGGAATCAATTTCATCTAAGACCCCATTTTTATACTTAAATACCTTTAAATTTTTATACTCTTTACTAACAACTAATAAATACTTTTCACTCTCATAATATCCATATCTTACATCATAATTATTTACTCTATTTAACCAATATTGAACAGACTGAAGCCTTTTTTCTAAAATCTTTCCAACAGGTTTTATACCTTGCGTTCTATAAATATCCACTAAATCTACCCCATATAAAGAAACAACAAACAAAAAAAAGAGTAAACTCCTCAATCAGCATCCTTTTTCTAATTAAACTTGTTTTATACCGTATTTGATGTGGTCTTCTTCTTTTCTTTTATCTACTAAATATCCCCAATAAAGTAAAGGCACTACTACAACAGATAAAATTGTAGATACTAAAACCCCAAAAATTAATGAAACCGCAAGCCCTTGCCATACAGGGTCTAAAACAATAATAAATGACGCCAATATAATAGCAAGAGCCGTTAAAATAATTGGTCTAAATCTTGTTGCAGCAGCTTCTATTACAGCCTGATTTATAGTTCTTCCTTGCTCTTCAATTAAAGCATTAGTATAATCAATTAACAATAAAGAGTTTCTAACAACAATACCTGCAAGAGCAATAAATCCAATCATACTTGTTGCGGTAAAGTATGTTGGAGTATTATTAACAGCTTCTGTTATAAAACTCATAATAAGATGTCCTGGTAAAACTCCAATTAATGTTAATGGAACAGCTGCAAGAACAATTCTTGGAATTCTAAAGTTTTTATAATATGCAACCATAAGAAAATAGATCATAATAACAGCACCTGCAAATGCAATACCTAAGTCTCTAAATACATCAAAAGTAATTTCCCATTCTCCTCCCCATACTAAATCAAATTTTTCTCCTGTTTTTAAGTTAATAGCTTGTAAATTAAGCCTTGGGTTTCCGTCATAAATAATTTTATATCCCGGTAATCCATGATCTTTTAAATAGAAAAATACATCAAGTAAAGCATATAAACTTCCTCTTTTATCCATTTCACCTGTAACCATAATAGTTTTTCTTAAATCTTTTGTAGTAATTAATCCATCATAAGGTTCTGGCACAATTTTTACAATATCTTTAAGAGGAACAAGTCGATGAGTTGTCATAGACATTAATTTTATTTTATCAAGTGCTTCAATAGAATCTCTTGCATTCTTTTTAAATCTTACATAAATTCCAACTTGCGATTTGGAATTATTAATATGAGCAATACTAATAACCGCTCCTCTAAGTCCCATTCCAAGAATTTTTGCTATTTGGTCTGTACTAATTCCAAGAAGAGCAGCTTTTTCTTTATCAGGAACAATTTTATATTTTACAACATCTCTAATTCTCATAATATCAATATCGACAACTTTTGGTGTTTTTTTATAAACTTCTTCTATCTTTTCTGCAAGTTTTAATCTTTCTTGATCATTTTTACCACCCATAACATGCATTAAAAGAGTAGCTATTACAGGTGGTCCTGGAGGATCTTCTACAAGCTTAATATTTGCCCCATGAAAACTACAGTTATTTTGAATAATAGGTCTTAACCTACTCACCATATCAATTGAAGACTCTTTTCTACCCTCTTCAAGTGGAAAAAGATTTACTCTAATTTCACCTATATTTTCTCCTCTTTTTAAAGAACTTCCTCTAAGAAGCCCGTTAAAATCCACTACTCCACTAATACCAATAAATTGTTCAAAGTCTTTAATTTCAGGCTCTTTTCTTAAAATATTTGCAACACATTTTGAAACTTCTTTCGTTGAATCCATAGCACTACCAACAGGTAAATCTATAGTAATATTAAATGTATTTTTATTTGCACTTGGAAGCATTTTAAACAAAACTATTTTAAATGCAGGAAGTGCCATTGAACCAAAAAGCATAAAAATTAAACCGCTAAAAAAAATAACTCTATTCAATTTCTTAGAAATTAAAGGTTTAAAAATTTTATAAAACACTTTATAAGTTTTACTATCTCTAATATCTGTATGTTCATCTCCTTCTTCTTCAGCTCTATGATCAGGTAAAAATTTAACCGCCGCCCATGGAGTAAACATATATGCAATAACTAAAGATGCAATCATTGCAATAGGAACATTAAAAGGAATAGGTCTCATATAAGGTCCCATCATTCCACCAACAAAAAACATAGGAACAAACGCCAAAATAATAGCTAATGTTGCAATATTTGTAGGATTACCTATCTCATTTGTTGCCGCAACTGCAATATGTTCTTTTGTATCATTTTGATTTGTTTCAAAATGTCTATGAATGTTTTCAATAACAATAATAGCACTATCCACTAAAAGCCCCAATGATAAAATAAGAGCAAATAGTGTAATTCTATTAATTGTTTGGCCTGCAAGCATACCTATAAATAGCGTAATAGCTAAAATTAAAGGAACTGTAAAAGCAACAATTAAAGATTCTCTCCATCCAAGCATTACAATAAGCAAAACAACAATAATAGCAACTGAAATTACTAAGTGATAAATAAGCTCATTAACTGCATGGTTTGCCTTATGACCATCATTTCTTGTTACATAAATATGCACATCTTTTGGTAAATCTTTTGATAACTCTTTTGCTTTTTCTATAACATCATGAGCTACAAATACTGCATTTGTTCCTCTTTTTTTACCAACATAAATGGTAACTTGATTTAATTTTTTACCAATCGGAAATTTATGAACTTCTTCTTTTGTTAAAAGAGAATCTTCATAAAATGCTTTACCCCCTTCAAAATATGTTTCGTGTTTATTTTGATAATCATATCCATCTTTTACAGTTGCAATATCTTTTATATAAATAGGCCTTCCCATATAATTTGCAACCATTATATTTTCTATATCTTTTTTATTTCTAACAAATCCATCAAATTCCACTGGAATTGCATAAGTTCCATTATCCATTCCCCCTAATGGATAATTAACATTACTTCCTTTAAGCGCCATTGCTATTTGCCCCATAGAAATATGGTAAGCTGCTAATTTACTTGGGTCAATTAAGATATTAAATTGTCTTTTTCGCCCCCCTTTTATTCCAATAATACTTACATTTTTTACAGCCGCTAAAGGATTCAAGAGTCTTTGAGCTATTTTATAAAGCTGTCTATCGTTATATTTTGCACTTGCTATGGCTAAAGTAACAATTGGAACTTCATCAATATTAATAGGTTTTACAAGAGGTGACATTACTCCTTTTGGTAGGGCATCAAGGTTTTGCATTACTTTATCATAAACTTTAGAAACACTCTTAACATTATCTTCACCAATTTTGAATCTAACAGTAACAACTCCTACACTATTCATTGCCATACCGTATACATGTTTTACACCAACAATAGACTTTAATATCCTCTCAAGAGGCTCAACTATAATATT
>CAZEOW010000030.1:0-4755 GCA_964514005.1 uncultured Nautiliales bacterium | reverse complement strand
TCATCTTCTGTTGCATGCAATTCATATACATATCTTATTCTCGGATCAGAAGAATCTTGTTCAAATTTTTCCTTATCTTCTTCTACAACCTCTTTTTTTACAACATCAAAATGTTTTCTTATTTTATTAAATCCTCCCATTCATTCTCCCCTTATATTCTCTGTCCATCAATTAAATTAACAGGTGGATAAAGAATTATTTTCTCTCCTCCATTTAAACCTTCAACTGCAATTTTACTTCCTTTTTGAGCAAGTTGTTTAATAGGCATAAATATTGCTCTTTTATTTTTTACAACAAATACTCCTAAAATTCCACCTCTTGAAGTTAATGCACTATAAGGTATTAATACTGCTGACATTTTTGAAATATTTATATATGCTTTTGCATACATTCCCGGAAGTAGTTTTCTTGGTTTTCTAAAAGAGTATTTAATAATATAAGAGTGAGTTACATTATCTGCACTTGGAACAATTGTAGATATTCTTGCAGGAATTATTGCTTTAATTGCCGGAATTTTTATAGTAACAGGCATACCTACTTTTAATTTATTAATATCTTCTTCTTTTACAAAACTTTTTGCTTTTAAATTACCAACATCACTTAAAATTAACACAGGATAACCAGGTAGGGCCATTTCAGCTACTTTTTTTAACTTATTTGTAACAATTCCATTAATAGGAGATTTTACTTTTGCATATTTTAATTGATTTTCTGCCATTCTAAGACCTGCTTTTGCCTGTTTTAACATACCTTTTGCCATTTCTACTTGTTTTCTTCTAATATTCATCATAAGTTTCATTTTTTCAAAATCTCTTTTACTAACAGCACCTTGCTGATAAAGATTTTTAAATCTTTCATAATCTTTTCTTGCATCAGCATATGCCATTTCAGCCATTAATACCCCACTTTGAGCCTGAAGCATAGCACCTTTTGCCTGAGACATCATAGAATAGATATCACTTGGGTCCACTACAAATAGAGTCTGACCTTTTCTAACATAATCCCCCTCATCTACATAAATCTTTTTAATAAAACCCATTACCCTTGTTGCAATCATTACTTGAGAAGGTGAATAAATATCTGCTACATACTCTTTTTGTACATTAATATATGTTCTCTCTGCTGTTGCAGTTTTCAAAGCAAAACTAAACACTACTGCAACTAAAATAGATATTAACTTTTTCATTTATTCTCCTTTATTAAATCTCCTAATGCTTGTTTTAACTCAGCTGCTGCTAATGCTTCATCATATTTAGCTTTAATAAGTTCAGCTCTTGCTTTTCTAACCTCAGACTCTTTCATTAAAAGAATAGTCATATTAACCATTCCTTCTTTATACATAATTTGATATTTTCTAAGAATTTGAAGAGCTAAATCAAGATTTACTCTTTTATTTCTTAATATAGCACTTTTTGCTTTTAACTCAAGATATTTCTGTTCAACTTGAAGTGCAATTCCCCTTTTCATCTGTTCGTAATAATATGAAGTTTGAAGTGCTTCTACTTTGCTTTTTTTAATATCAGCCCCTATTGAGTTATCATAAAAAATATATTTTAATCCTACTGCTACTAAAAAATAGTCTTTACCAGATGATATAGTTAACTTTTTATCATCCCATCCATATTCTAAATGGGCTCCTACTGTCGGATAAGTAACAGATTCATCCATTTTTACTTTCTTTTTCATAGTATCAACATTAGCTTTCATCCATTTTAAATCGTTTCTATATCTTAGGGCAATATCTTTTAACTGAACAAGACTTAAATTAGGTGGAATAACAACTTTAAAGTTTCCAACATCACTAATTAAATTATCCCCTGTTAAAAATCTAAGATATGCTAATGCAAGTGCATATTTCGCTTTTGCCTCTACTATCATAGCATCAACTTCAGAATCTCTTTTTCTCGCTTGTAAAACATCAACTTGAGTTGCCATTCCTACTTTATAAAAATTATTTGTCATTTTTACAAAATTTATAGTAGTCTCTTTTGCTTTTTCTAATGCTATTATAAATGCTTTTGCAGCTACTGCTCCATTATATGCTTTTAAAACCTCAACTGCTAATTTATTTTTATCATTCATATATTTATATTCATTTGCTTTTACTTGAAGTTTAGCCATTTCTTGAGCAAACTGAATTTTATAACCTGTAAAAATAGGAACTTCATATACAAGTTTTGTTTTAAAATTTGTTCTTGCTTCTGGATGATTTAAATCTTTTGGTTCTTTTTGTAAAGCATTAGAAGCTCTTGGGTTATACTCTGCTAATCCAAAATCCTTAAATGCTGCTTCACGACTTTCTAATTTAAATCCAAAAACATATAATGCATTATTACTTCTTGATATATCTTCTGCTATCCAAGCTTTACCCCAATCATAAGCTTGAGCTTTTTCAGAATCAGCTTGAGCTTTATCGATATTAAGTTTTTTAGCTTTTAATTCCATATTATTTTGCAATGCCTCTTTTAAAGCTAAATCATAATTAACAATTTTTGCAAAAAGCATACTCGATAAAGCGGCTGAGAACAATAACAACCTTTTCATACCGCTCCTTTAGATTTTAATTAAAGATACCTTTCCCCTCTACTTTTAAAATTATATCATAATAAAAATGATTTTTTAATTATATATAATCTTCCTAAAAAGGATTAAACCTTTTTTCTACTTGCTTTTTTTCTCTCACCTGGGTCTAGTATTTTTTTTCTTACCCTTATATTTTTAGGTGTTACTTCTACTAACTCATCTTCTTCAATCCACTCAAGTGCTTTTTCAAGACTAAGTTGAACAGGAGGCACAAGTTTAATAGCTTCATCACTACCAGCTGCTCTTACATTAGTTAAGTTTTTTCCTCTAATAGGATTTACTTCTAAATCGTTACTTCTGCTATGCTCTCCCACAATCATTCCATTATATACTTTATCTCCCGGTTTAATAAACATTTTTCCTCTCTCTTGAAGATTAAATATAGCATAACCAGTCGCCACTCCATCTTCCATAGAAATTAATGCTCCATTTTTTCTTTTATAAGGTTTTGTTGTAGCAACTCTAAAATCTAAAAAGCTACTATTTAATACACCTTCTCCTTTAGTATCAGTTAAAAATTCTCCTCTATATCCAATAAGTCCTCTTGCTGGCATTTCAAATTCTATTCTCGTTCCATCACTTAGAGGTATCATATTCTTCATTACTCCACCTCTAACTCCAAGCTTTTCAATTACAGCTCCACTATATTCATCTGGTACATCAACTACTACATACTCATAAGGCTCAAGTTTTACTCCATTTTCTTCTTTTATAATAACTTCTGGTCTTGATAAAGAAAACTCAAAATCCTCTCTTCTTAAATTTTCAGCCAATATTGCAATTTGTAATTCTCCTCTTCCACTTACTTTAAATTTTCCTTCACCTAATTCTTCAATTTTCATAGCAATATTAGTTTGCATCTCTTTTAATAATCTATCTCTTAACTTAGAAGCAGTAACATTCTTACCTTCAGTTCCTGCTAAAGGAGAATCATTTACACTTAAAATAACACTTATTGTAGGCTCTTCTATATGTAAAGGATCAAGCCCTATAGGATTTTCACTATCAGCAATAGTATCTCCAACATCTAAAGCTTCAAACCCAGCAACAGCAACAATATCTCCTGCACTTGCATTATCAATTTCTACTCTATCAAGCCCTATAAATCCTAAAAGTTTTGTAATTTTCCCTTTTATTTTTTCACCATCTGCTTTTACTAAAGTTACATTTTCTCCTTTTTTTACTTTTCCATTAAAAATTCTAGCAATTCCTATTCTTCCTACATAATTATCATAATCAAGAGTAAAAACTTGCATCTGAAGAGGTTTATTCTCATCTCCACTTGGAGCTGGAATATGTTCAGTAATTGCTTCAAAAATAGGAGTCATATCATTATTATCATCTTCTAAATCCCATTTAGCAATTCCATTTTTAGCAGCTGCATAAATAATAGGAAACTCCAATTGTTCTTCATTTGCTTCCATACTTACAAACAAATCAAAAACTTCATCAACTACCCTATCTGGTTCTGCTGCTGGTTTATCTATTTTATTCACAACTAAAATTGGTTTAAGCCCAAGAGATAAAGCTTTTTTTACAACAAATTTTGTTTGAGGCATTACTCCTTCTTGTGCATCAACAAGAAGTAAAACTCCATCAACCATTTTTAAAACTCTCTCTACTTCCCCTCCAAAATCACTATGGCCGGGAGTATCTATAATATTTATTTTAAATCCATTCCACTCAATAGCTGTATTCTTACTAAGAATAGTAATACCTCTTTCTTTTTCTAAATCATTACTATCCATTACTCTTTCACCTAAATCTTTTTTTAATGTTCCGGATTGTTTTAAAAGCTCATCTACCAATGTAGTTTTTCCATGGTCAACATGAGCAATAACTGCAATATTTCTAATTTCCATTAATTTCCTTTTTTAGTGCAATTATATCTTATAAATTAGGAATATTTATTGCTTTGCTTTTAAAAAAGGCTTTTTATGCAGCTTTTAGAAGCACTATTATCGCTAGAAAATAAAGAATCTACAAAAACAAAAAGTAAAAATAATCCCAATTTTTTATTAGAACTTCTAAAAAATAGTAAAGATAAAGATTTAAAAGAAATTATTAAAGCTTTTAATATAAAAGAAGAAGATCTCAAAAATATAAAAGATAAAAAACTAAAAGAAAAAATATTATTAGAAATAAAATCTATAAAACAAAAAAATAATAAAA
>CAZEOW010000029.1:0-10844 GCA_964514005.1 uncultured Nautiliales bacterium | reverse complement strand
TTGAATCTTTTTTAATTCATATGTTTGGAGATGTAAAAGTTAGATTTAGACCAAGTTTTTTCCCTTTTACAGAACCGAGTGCGGAAGTAGATATTAGTTGTATATTTTGTGAAGGAAAGGGATGTAGAGTGTGTTCTCAAACAGGATGGCTTGAAGTGTTAGGGTGCGGAGTTGTTGATCCTAATGTATTTAAAGCAGTTGGATATGAAGATGTAAGTGGATATGCTTTTGGTTTAGGAGTTGAAAGATTTGCTATGCTTTTAAATAGGATAAATGACCTTAGAAGTATGTATGATGGTGATATTAGATTAATGGAGCAGTTCAAATGATAGTAACAAGAAGATGGTTAGAAGAGTTTATTGATTTAAATGGAATTTCCACTCAAAAAATTATTGATACTTTAAATCTTATAGGACAGGAAGTAGAAGGGTATAAAAAGGTTGAAGTTCCTCAAAATGTGGTAGTTGGAAAAGTAATTGAATGTAAAAAACATCCTAATGCAGATAAGTTAAATTTAACAAAAATTGATGTTGGAGATGAAATTTTACAAATAGTAACAGGAGCAAATAATATAGAAGTTGACAAGTTTGTGGCTGTTGCTAAAATAGGAGCAGTTTTAGGAGATAATTTTAAAATTAAAAAGGCTAAATTAAGAGGAGTTGAATCTTTTGGAATGATATGCTCTTCAACTGAAATAGGCCTTCCTAAATTAAATGATGGTATTTTGGTTTTAGATGATTCATTGGGTGAGCTTAAAGTAGGTGAATATGTAGGTAAATATTTAAATGATGAAATTATAGAACTTGGTGTAACAGCAAATAGAGGGGACTGTTTTAGTATAAGAGGTATTGCAAGAGAGCTTAGTGCAGGACTTGATATACCTTTAAAAAGTATAGATTTTTCATTTGAAGAGTTAAAAGAAGGAATTGGTAGAATTGTTAATATAAAAAAGAATGATACAATTAACTCTTCTTGTTTAATGAGGGCAATTGAAGGAGAGATAGTTTCTAACCTTAAAGTAGATTTAAGACTTGCTTTTTGTGATATTGAAGTAAAAGATGATATAGATAAATTTTTAAAATATGCAATGCAAGCAACTGGTGTTTTAATAGTTGCAAGTGATATTAGTGATATATCTTTATACAATAAAGATGTAGATATTTTCGAAACTAAAAGTGGAAAATATTTAATAGGTATAAAAAATAATTTACAAATTAATAATTCTTCGAAACTCCTTATTAATGCAAATTATATAGAGCCTAAATATGTTAATGAGTTAGTATTTATTAATGGATTAAAAACTGATGAATATTTTTTTAGAGCAAGTAGAGGTAGTGAGAGTGATTTAAGATTTGGAATGAATTATTTTTTAAATGAGGTAAATGCAAAAGTTTTTGGAGGGGATATTGATTTAATAAAAGATGATAAAGCTAATTTTATAAATTTAAATGTAGAAGAAATTAACAATGTAATAGGAAGAGATATCAACGAAAAAGAGATAGTTAATATTTTAAAGAGATTAAAATTTGAAATTACAGTAATTAATGAAACAAATTTAAGGGTAAGAATACCTTCTTTTAGACATGATATTGAAAATATCCAAGATTTAGCTGAGGAGATTTTAAGAGTTTATGGCATTGATAAATTAAAATCAAAACCTCTTTGTTTTGATGAAAAAGATAGAACAAATGAAAATATAAAAGAGATTGAATTTTTTAACGATTTAAGAAAAAAAGCAGTGGCAAATGGATTTTATGAGGTTATTCATTTTGTATTTGATGATAAAGAGAAACTTCAAAAGTATGGTTTTGAAGTTGTTGATGATAATTTAGATTTGATTAATCCAATTGTTAAAGAGTTAGATACCTTAAGAACGACTCTTTTATTACAGCTTATAGAAGATGTCAAATTTAATAAAGCAAATGGCTATAAAAATATCTATCTATTTACATTAGGAAGTGTTTATAATAAAAAAAGAGAAGAAAGTAAAAAAATAGCATTTATTGTAAATGGTTTTAAAGAATATGAGAGCGTAGAAAATCATGGAAAACCTAAAAAAGTTGATTTTAAATTTTTAGTAGATAAATTAGTTAATATTATAGGAGAATTTAAACTAAAGCCAACTTGTTCTTTAAAAATAGCACATCCTTATCAGAGTGCTACAATTATTAAAGATTCAAAAGAAGTTGGAGTAATTGCAAAACTTCATCCAAAAGTTGCTAAAGAGTTTGATATAGATGATACTTTTTTTGTTGAAATAGATTTAGAAGCAATTAAACCATCTGTTAAATTAGCTCAAGATATAAATAAATTCCCAAAAGTAGTAAGAGATTTAAGCATTGTTGTTGATAAAGAAAAAAATTATAAAGAAGTGTATGATATTATAAACAATTTACAAATAAAAGAACTTATAGAGTTTTATCCGATTGATATTTATGATTTGCAAAAAGCCAATTCTCTTACTATTAGATTTGTAATTCAATCTAATAAAACTTTAACAGAAGAAGAGATAAATAGTATTATGGATAAAATTATAAAAACTCTTGATGAGAAGGGAATGAAATTAAGATGATTTTAGAGATTAAAGAATCTAAAAGATTTGAAGAAGAATTTGTTGTTGATGCTGATAAATCTATTTCTCATAGATGTGCAATTTTTTCTCTTTTAACTGATGGAGTAAATGAAATTAAAAATTATTTAAGAGCAGAGGATACTTTAAACTCTTTAGAAATTGCAAAGGCTTTGGGTGCTAAGATTGAAGATAATGGTGAAATTATAAGAATAAAAGCTCCTTCTAAATTAAAAGAAGCTGAAGATGTTTTGTATTGTGGAAATAGTGGGACTACTATAAGAGTTTATATGGGACTTTTAGCTGGAATTGATGGTTTTTTTGTATTAACAGGAGATAAGTATCTTAGAAAAAGACCTATGAAAAGAGTTGTAGAGCCTTTAAGAAGTATAGGAGCTAAAGTAGATGGAAGAGAAAATGGAAATTTAGCACCTCTGGCTATTAGAGGAGGTAAGTTAAAAAGTTTTGAATATGAAAGTAAAATAGCTTCTGCACAAGTAAAATCTGCTCTTATTTTAGCAGCTCTTAATAGTAATGGAATTTGTAAATATAAAGAACCTACTTTAAGTAGAGATCATACTGAGAGAATGTTAAAAGGAATGGGAGCAGATATTGAAACTAAAGATTTAGTAACTACAATAAAACCTTTAAAAAATAGATTAGAACCTTTAAAAATAGAAGTTCCAAATGATCCAAGTTCAGCGTTCTTTTTTGCAGTAGCTGCTGTAATTACATCTTCTATTGCAATTTTAAAAAATGTAACGCTAAATCCAACAAGAATAGAAGCTTATAAAGTTTTAGAAAAAATGGGAGCTGAGGTTGAATATATATTAAAAGATAATAAATATGAGCCAATTGGCGATATAATAGTAAAGGCAAAAGAGTTAAAAGGAATTGAAGTAAGGGAAAATATTCCTTGGCTTATAGATGAATTGCCAGCTCTTGCAATGGCAATGGCGGTAGCAGATGGAGAAAGTATTGTTAAAAATGCAAAAGAGCTTAGAGTAAAAGAGTCTGATAGGATTAGTGTTGTGGTAGAAAATCTTAGAAAAGTTGGAGTTGATGTTGAAGAGTTTGAAGATGGTTATAAAATAAAAGGAACTAAAAATATAAAAAAAGCTACTATTAATTCTTATGGAGACCATAGAATTGCAATGAGTTTTGCTATTTTAGGAATGATAAATGGTATTAAAATTTTAAAAGCAGAAAGTATTAATACTTCATTTCCTGGATTTTTTAATCTTTTTTCAAAAATAGCAGAGTTTGAGGTAAGAGATGATAATTGAAAAAGCTAAAAGCTATGGTTTTTGTTTTGGAGTAAAAAGAGCTGTTGAGATTGCAGAAAATTCTAAAAATGCAGTTACCTTAGGACCTCTTATTCATAATCCTCTTGAAATTGAAAGATTAAAAAAAGAATTTAATGTAGGATATGTAGATGATATTGATTTTATAGATGAGAATATAAAAAGGGTAATTATAAGAACTCACGGAATTCCTAAGGATAAATTAAAACTTCTTAAAGAAAAAAGAGTAGAAATAGTAGATGCTACTTGTCCTTTTGTAAAAAAACCTCAAGAGATTGTAGAGAATATGAGCAAAGAAGGGTATGATATTGTTATTTTTGGAGATGAAAATCATCCAGAAGTTAAAGGAGTAAAAAGCTATTGTGTTCATAATAGAGTATTTGTAGTTTTAAAAAAAGAAGAACTTTTTTCTATTAAATTAAAAGAAAAAATAGCTGTTGTGGCTCAAACGACAAGAAAAATTGAAACATATTTAAATATTGTTTCTTATTTAGTTAAAAGTTATAAGGAAGTTAGAGTTTTTAATACAATTTGTAATGCCACTTTTGAAAATCAAAATGCTGTAAAAGAACTTAGTGAAAAATCTGATATTATGATAATAATAGGGGGAAAAAATTCATCAAATACAAAACAACTTTATAATATTGCAAAAGATAATTGTGAAGCTTATTTAGTTGAAAATGAAAATGAAATAGATGCTAATTGGTTTAGAGGCAAAAAGTATTGTGGAATTAGTGCAGGAGCTTCTACACCAGAGTGGTTAGTTGAGAGAATAATAAAAAAGATAAAGGATGTAACATGAACTTAAAAATAGGAGATATTGTTGAATTTAAAATAGAAAAATTAATAAAAGGTGGTTTTTTAGGTTATATAGATGATATAGAGATTTTTTTACCAAAAAGTCTTAGTGCTTTAAAAGAGAGTGAGAGTGTTGTTAATAAAGTTGTAAAAGCAGTGGTAAAAGAGTTTAAACAAAATTCGGTGGTAGTAGATAGAAAGGCTTACTTAAACTTTATAAAAGAGAAGTTAGAAGATATGAAAGATAAAGTAGTAGAAGCTACTATAGTAAAAGTGAAGCCTAAAGGGCTTGTTATAGATGTAGATGGTATTAGTGGATTTGTTCCAGTAGAAGAGATTTTTTATAAAAAGATTGAGCCAAGAGATTATATTCAAGAAGGTGATATTGCTAAAGTTAAATTAGTAGACCCTTTGAGAAGAATTTTTTCTATAAAAAGGACTTTACCTAATCCATGGCAAGAGATAAAGAACTTAAATAGAGGCGATATAATAAGAGTAGTTGTATCTCATATTACTGAATATGGGGCTTTTGTTGATTTAGGAAATGGGGTAGAAGGATTTTTACATATTAGTGAAATTAATTGGAATGGAATAAATGATTTAACTTTAGGAGAAGAAATTGAAGTTGAAGTTATTAAAATAATTCCAGAAGAAGAGAAATTAAGAGTTAGTAGAAAGAATCTTTTAACAAAACCTGCAGAAGAGTTTGCAAAAAAATATAAAGAGGGAGATATAGTTAAAGGAGTTATTACTAAATTTATTAATGTTGGAGCATTTGTTGAAGTAGATAATATAAGTGTATTGCTTCCAAATAAGTTTGTTTCTTACAAAAAAGGAGAAAAGGCAAGTGAACTTTTTAATATAGGGGATGAACTTGAATTTAAAGTAATTACAATTTCGCCAAAAGAGAATAAAGTTATTGTTTCAAGAAAAGATGCTATTGAAAATCCTTATGATATTTTTGCAAAAAATTATAAAGTAGGTGATATAGTTGAAGGTAAAGTAAAATATATTACAGATTTTGGAATGTTTATTGATTTAGGTGATATTGAAGCACTTGTAAGAAAAGAGGATTATAAAGGAACTTATAAAGTTGGAGATATTTTTAAAGGAAAAATTTCAGAAATAAAAGGAAGTAGGGTTAAACTTGCTGAATGAAAATAATATTTTTTATTCTTTTAAGTATAATTAGTGGAATTTTGATTTTTACTTATGTTAAAATTTCGCAGCCGGAGATAAAAAGAGAATTAGAAGTAAAAAAAGAGATAAAAGAGTATAAGAAAAACTCTTTTTTTAATTTTAAAAGTTTAAATTTACCGGCACGAGAATTATACTTAAAAGTAGACTTAAGAAAAGTAAAAAGTGTTTATTTATATAAAATTTTAATAAAATTAAAAGATATTTATGCCGCATTTAATGTAAGAGAAATTTTAGATAGTTATGGAATTGCATATTCTATCTTGCAAAAGAAAAAAATTGAAATTTACGTAGTCTTTAAAAATGCTAAAGAGGCTGAAGATATATTAAATTTATTTAAAAAGTATAAACTTAATATAAGAATTGAAAAATTAAAGCAAAGGATATAGATGAAAGTTGTAGTTTGTGATCCAATTCATGAAGCTGGGTTTGAAGTTTTAAAAAAAGCTAATGATATTGAAGTTATTGATGCAAGTAAAACTCCAAAAGATGAATTGTTAAAAGTGATAGAAGATGCTGATGGGGTTATTACAAGAAGCCCAACTCCAGTAGATGAGAAGTTTCTCTCTCATGCAAAAAAACTAAAAGCAATTGTAAGAGCCGGAGTAGGTGTTGATAACGTAGATATTGAGGCTTGTTCTAAAAGAGGAATAATTGTTATGAATGTTCCAACTGCTAATACTCTTGCGGCAGTAGAGCTTACTATGGCTCATTTGTTAACTGCAGCAAGAAGTTTTACAAATGCAGTATGGAATTTGAAAAAAGAAAAAGAGTGGAATAGAGAAAAGTGGCTTGGAATTGAGCTTGCTGGTAAAAAACTTGGAATTATCGGTTTTGGTAATATTGGAAGTAGAGTTGGAATTAGAGCAAAAGCCCTTGAGATGGAAGTAATTGCATATGACCCTTATATTGCACCAAGCAAAGCTACTGATTTAGGATGTAAATATACTACAGATTTTGATGAAATACTTAAATGCGATTTTATTACTATTCATACTCCAAAGACACCAGAAACTATTAATATGATTACAAAAAAAGAGATAGAAAAAATGAAAGATGGTGTAGTTTTAATTAATTGTGCAAGAGGTGGGCTTTATAATGAAAAAGATGTTTATGAAGGACTTAAGAGTGGAAAAATAAGATGGCTAGGAATTGATGTATTTGAAAAAGAACCAACTACTGAACATATCTTTTTTGAGCTTGAAAATACTTCAGTAACTCCTCATATTGGAGCAAATACAAAAGAGTCACAAAAAAGAATTGCAACTCAAGCTGCAGAAGCAATAATTGAAGCTTTAAGAGGTAGTAGTTATCCAAATGCTTTAAATTTACCAATTAATACTGCTAATACACCTGAGTGGGTTATAAAATATTTAGAACTTTCTCAAAAAATGGGATATATTTTAAGTCAAATAATTAATAAATCAATCAAAAAAGTAAAAGTTAATTTAAGTGGAGGTATTGATAAAGAAGAAAAATCTGTCCTTACATTTGCACTTGTAGGATTACTTCAAAATATTACAGATAATGTAAATTATGTAAATGCAGAGTTTTTAGCAAATGAAAAAGGAATTAAAACCGAAATTAATACAACTAAAAACGAAACATATAAAAATTTAGTAAATATTAAAGTTATTACTGATGATGGAGAGTATTCAATTAGTGGAACAATGCTAGAAAATCATCCAAGAGTAGTAGAGTTTAAAGGATTTGATTTAGAATTTGAACCAAAAGGAAAAATGATTTTCTTTAAAAATACAGATGTGCCGGGTGTAATAGGTGAAGTTGGTATGACTCTTGCAAGACATAATATAAATATTGCAGATTTTAGACTTGGTAGAAATAAAGAAAACCAAGCTATGGCAGTTATTATTGTGGATAATGATGTAAATGATGAAGTATTAAATGAACTTAGAAACTTAAAAGCAGCACTTAGTGTTGGATATGCAGAAATTTAAAAGGAGAGAAAATGGCTTATAGTATGAGTGATTTAAAAAAATATCTAAATATTGAACTTGATGGAATTCCGTATAAAATAGTCGAATATCATCATGTTAAACCTGGTAAAGGTGCGGCGTTTGTTAGGACTAAACTTAAAAATTTAATTGATGGAAGAGTAATTGAAAAAACTTTCCACGCTGGTGATAAGGCAGATGAGCCTAATCTTGAGAGAAGAAAATATCAATATTCATATAATGAGGGTGATATTTATCATTTTATGGATAACGAAACATTCGAAATGATCCCTATTGACGTGAAAGTTTTTGAAGAGTCTAAAGGATTTTTGCTTGAAGGAATGAATGTAGATGTTCTATTTCATAATGGTAAAGTAATAGGAGTAGAGCTTCCGATAACTGTGGAATTAACGGTAACTGAAACACAACCGGTAAGTAATAGAGATAGGAGCGGTGCTTGTAGAAAACCTGCTACTTTAGAAACGGGTGCTGTAGTGACAGTTCCTTGTCATATAGTAGAAGGTGATAAAATTAAAGTAGATACAAGAACAGGTGATTATTTAGAAAAAGTTAAATAACTTGCTATAATACCCCTAAAAAAGGGGTATTATGGTTGAAAAAATTAAATCTGCAATTAGAGATATTCCTGACTATCCTAAAAAAGGTATTGTTTTTAAAGATATTACTACACTTTTAAATAATGGTGAACTTTTTAGTGAAGTAATTGATTATTTTGCTAATAAATATAAAGATGTAGATTTTGTTTGTGGAATTGAATCAAGAGGATTTATTTTTGGTGCGGCAATTGCTTCTAAAATAAAAAAAGGTTTTGTGCCTATTAGAAAAAAAGGCAAACTTCCCTTTATTACAGTTTCAGAAAAGTATACACTCGAGTATGGTATTGATGAAATTGAAATTCATATAGATGCATTTAGAGATGTAAAACAACCTAAAGTATTGTTGGTTGATGATTTAATTGCAACAGGAGGAACTGCTAAAGCAGCAATTAAACTTTTGCAAAGTATGGGAGCAGATATTAAAGTTGCTTCATTTTTAATAGAGTTAAGTTTTTTAAATGGTGCTAAAGAAGTAGAAGAGTTGGGAGTAAAAGTAGATAGTTTAGTGAAATATTAAATTCTTTAGAAGAAAATATTTTAAAATAAATTAAAAAAGGAATTAAAATGAAAGTTAAAAATAATTATGTAGAGTTTAGAAACGCTCTTACAAAGGGAGAAACTCAAAAGGCTGAAGAGTATTTTCAAAAAGCATTTGATGATGCTTTTACTCTTTATCAAATGAAACTTTCTAATAATGAAAAATTTAATTTAAATGATGATAATGAACTTTTTAGTGTAATTGTTTTAACAGATAATGCTATAGGTTTTTGGAAAGAAGGTATGTTAGAAGAAGGAATTGCTTTTTGTGAAAGTATGGTAGAGTTAGTGGAATCTGCAAAATTAAAAGAGATGTTTAAGGGGTATTCGTTAGGAATGCAAGCAGGTATTGATGTAGATACATTTTTTAGAAAGTATGTGGATTTAACAAAAGTTGATCCCGAATTTCCTCAATTTTTATGTAATTTTAATGAAAATATTAAAGAATTAATAGAAATTGATACTGACTAAATAGGCTGAAACAATGCAAATTTTAACTGCAAAAAAGCGTTAAAAAAAATGCACTAAAAGCGAAAGCGGTTTGTATTTTTTAGCTTTTTTGAAGTGTTAAAAAATTTGCCCTCTTGTTGAAGACATTTAGTCAGTGCCTAGAAATTTGATTAATTAAATAAATGCTATAATTTCATAAAAAGGCTTTTTATGTATATACCAAAACCGATTCACGACCCGGATGAGAGAGGACATTTTGATAAATTTGGGGGAAGATTTGTTCCAGAAACTTTAATGCCTATCCTTGAAGAGCTTGAAGAGTTTTATAAAAGTGTTCGTTTTGAAGTTGAATTTTGGAAAGAGATGGATTATTACTATAAAGAATATATCGGCCGGCCTAGTGGATTATATTTTGCTCCTAATTTAAGTGAAGAGCTGAATGCAAAAATTTATTTAAAAAGAGAAGATTTAAACCACACAGGTGCTCATAAAGTCAATAATACAATAGGTCAAGTTTTGCTTGCTAAAAAAATGGGTAAAAAAAGAGTTATTGCAGAAACGGGTGCTGGACAACATGGCGTAGCAACAGCAACAGCTGCAGCACTTTTGGGACTTGAGTGTGAAGTTTTTATGGGAGAAAAAGACGTTAAAAGGCAAGAGCTAAATGTTTTTAGAATGAAACTTTTAGGTGCTAAAGTGCATCCGGTAAAAAGCGGAAGCAGGACACTTAAAGATGCAATGAATGAAGCAATCAGATATTGGGTAACAAATGCAAGAGATACATTTTATGTAATAGGAACTGTTGCCGGACCTCATCCATATCCAATGCTTGTAAGAGATTTTCAAGCAATTATAGGGTATGAAGCAAAAGCTCAGATTTTAAAAAAAGAAAATAGACTTCCCGATTATGTAATAGCTTGCATTGGCGGCGGAAGTAACGCAATGGGAATTTTTTCTCATTTTCTAGAAGAAGAGGGAGTTGAGTGTATAGGAATTGAAGCCGGAGGGCTTGGAATTGAAAGCGGTAAGCATGGAGCAAGCCTAAATGCCGGAAGTCCCGGAGTGTTGCATGGGCAAATGAGTTATTTACTTCAAGATGAAGATGGGCAAATTCTTGAGGCTCATTCAATCAGTGCCGGCCTTGATTATCCGGGAATAGGTCCTGAGCATGCTTATCATTTTGAAAGCGGCAGAATCAAATATGATTATATAACCGATAAAGAAGCACTTGATGCGTTTGTGTGGCTAAGTCAAAAAGAAGGAATTATTCCAGCGTTTGAGAGCTCTCATGCAGTAGCTTATCTTAAAAAGTTAAAAGATATTGAAAATAAATTAATAATAGTTAATCTCTCTGGAAGAGGTGATAAGGATATGATGCAAGCAAAAAATTTACTTAATTTTGATTAAATTTCAATTC